>NZ_RCOE01000052.1:0-7021 GCF_004321495.1 Pseudomonas sp. Sample_10 | reverse complement strand
AAAGGCCGCATATTCTAAGGAATATCCGGACTTTTGCAAATGACTTTTTCCGGCGGCCTATCGGACGCCATGCAGATTTGCTATAGAGCCGTCGTTGAAAACGGCCGGTCAGCTCCCGCCAAGCGCGGGTTTGCTGTAGATCCCGCTTCCGTGCGGGTCTGCGCCGGTGCGATGACCGGCGCGGATTCTGGTGCCCTGTTACGCCAATATTGAGCAGTATTGGCGTGACAGGGCACTAAATTTTCGGCATGCCGCCGCCGGGCAACATACCGCCCATGCCGCGCATCATCTTGGCCATTCCGCCTTTCGCAGAGAATTTCTTCATCATCTTCTGCATCTGCTTGTGCTGCTTGATCAAGCGTCCGATGTCCTGCACCTGGGTGCCGGAACCCATGGCGATACGGCGTTTGCGCGAACCGCTGATCAGCTCAGGGTCACGGCGCTCGGCCGGGGTCATGGAGTTGATGATGGCTTCCATCTGCTTGAATTGCTTCTCTGCCGCACTCTGGGCATTGCCCATTTGCGCCAGGTTCACACCGCCCATGTTCGGCAGTTTGTCCATGAGGCCGCCGAGGCCGCCCATGTTCTTCATCTGTTGCAGCTGATCGCGGAAGTCTTCGAGGTCGAAGCCCTTGCCCTTCTTCAGCTTCTTGGCCAGCTTGTCGGCCTTGTCCTTGTCGAGGGTCGCTTCCGCCTGCTCGATCAGGCTGAGCACGTCGCCCATGCCGAGGATGCGCGAAGCGATACGCTCAGGATGGAACGGATCGAGCGCTTCGCTCTTCTCGCCCATACCGATGAACTTGATCGGCTTGCCGGTGATGGCGCGAACCGACAGCGCAGCACCGCCACGGGCGTCGCCGTCGACCTTGGTCAGGATCACACCGGTCAGCGGCAGTGCATCGCCGAAGGCCTTGGCCGTGTTGGCGGCGTCCTGACCGGTCATGGCGTCGACCACGAACAGGGTTTCAACCGGGTTGATCGCGGCATGCAACGCCTTGATCTCGCCCATCATCTCTTCATCGATGTGCAGGCGACCGGCGGTATCGACGATGACCACGTCGATGAATTTGAGCTTTGCTTCCTTAATAGCCGCTTGCGCGATCTCGACCGGCTTCTGGCTCAGGTCGGACGGGAAGAAGGTCACGCCCACTTCACCGGCGAGCATTTCCAGCTGTTTGATCGCCGCTGGACGGTAAACGTCCGCAGACACGACCATGACCGACTTCTTCTTGCGCTCTTTCAGGAAGCGCGCGAGCTTGCCGGCGGTGGTGGTTTTACCCGCGCCCTGCAAACCGGCCATCAGGATGACCGCTGGCGGCACGGCGCTGAGGTTCAAATCTTCGTTGGCTGCGCCCATCAGGCTTTCGAGTTCGGCCTGGACGATTTTCACGAAGGCCTGGCCCGGCGTCAGGCTGCGCGACACCTCGGTGCCGACAGCGCGCTCCTTGACCGAATTGACGAAGTCCTTGACCACCGGCAGCGCGACGTCAGCTTCGAGCAACGCCATGCGCACTTCACGCAGGGTGTCTTTGATATTGTCCTCGGTCAGCTTCGCCTTGCCGGTGACATGGCGCAGCGTCTGCGAGAGACGGTCGGTTAAGTTTTCAAACATTGCGCGATCCTTTCAGGCCCTGTACGAACCGGGATAATGGCGGCCCAGACCGGAATCAACATGTGCTCGGCGAGCCTGCGGCGTGGGCAGGTCGCGGATTATAGCGAAGACTGCGGTCGGCGGACACCTCGCCGTCAGCTTGTCTGGTCTTTCGTGCCGCGTGGGTTCTATGCCAAACTCAGCGCCTTTCGGGCTTGCCTAACAGGACTTATGCTCCCCTTGTCACCCAGTTTGCTTACCACCCTCGCCGCCGCCTGTTTATATGCCGCTGCGACTATCTATCAGGGCACCCGCCTGGCCAACTGCGCCAAGGCCAACAAGCGCCTGCTGGTCACGCTCGGCGTACTCGCGGTGCTGGCCCATGGCGCCAGCCTGGTGACCCACCTGCTGACGCCGATCGGCCTGGGCCTGGATTTCTTCAGTGCCGCCAGCCTGATTGCCGCCGCAGTCATCGCCCTGACTTTGCTGGCCTGCTCGCGAATCCCCGTGGAGAACCTGCTGGTCTTACTGTTTCCCCTCGGCGCGCTGACCGTGCTCCTGGCGCAGTTCGCTCCCGCCGGCACGGTACAGATCATCGACGAAGAACCGGGCATCCTTGCCCATATCCTGCTGTCGATCCTCGCCTACGGCATGTTCACTATCGCGGTATTCCAGTCGCTGTTGCTGCTGGTCCAGGACCATCAGCTCAAGCACAAGCATCCGTCCGGGCTGATCAAGAACTTCCCGCCGCTGCAGACCATGGAAAGCCTGCTGTTCGGCTTCCTCTGGGCCGGCTGGACGCTGCTGTCGATGTCGTTGATTTCCGGATGGCTGTTCGTCGACAACCTGTTCGCCCAACACCTGGTGCACAAGACCTTGCTGGCCTGCCTGGCCTGGATCGTCTTCAGCGTGCTGCTCTGGGGGCGCAATCGCCTCGGCTGGCGCGGACACAAGGCCATTCGCTGGACCCTTGCCGGATTCTGCCTGTTGATGCTGGCGTATTTCGGCAGCAAGCTGGTCCGTGAATACATCCTGCATATCTAACGGGCGGCATTAATGGACGACTTGCCCTTAGGGCCAATGCTCGCTGTAGTGGCCCTGCTGGTTTTATGGTCGGGACTGTTTTCCGCCATTGAAGCCGCACATCAATATCTGCTGGCCAAACGCATCGCTTCGCGCTCGAGCGACAAGCCACCGGCCAGGCTGAGCTTCCCGCTCGTCAGCCTGATCTTCTGCAATACCCTGTGTCGCGCGCTGGTCGTGGTCATTTGCACCTTGCTGGCGATTTTCACCTGGGCGCAGAACGGTCCATGGATCGCGTGCCTCGGTGCGGGCGCCATTCTTCTGGTGCTTGCCGACTATTTGCCCCGTGCCGTTGCCGCCCGCCATCCGGATGCCATCCTCGCCTTTGGCAACAGCTTGCTGCGCGTCCCGCTGAAAATGGTTTACCCCGCTGCCTGGTTGCTTGATGCCATCGCCAAACTGTTGATTCGTCCACTGGCCCGCAAGGTCAAGGTCGTGCAACAGAGCGAAGACGAGGCACCACACGCCCAACACGATGACCGCGAACCCGCCGTCCACCGGCCACATCCGCTGCCCGGCATCCATGCGCTGGACAACATCACGGTCAACGACATTCTGGTGCCGCGCAGCGAAGTCGACGGGATCAACCTCGATGACCCGATCGAAGAAATCATCGAACAACTGCGCAACAACACCCGCACGCGCCTGCCGGTGTTTCACAGCGACATCAATCAGGTTGAAGCCGTGCTCAACACTCGGCAAATCGGCCATCTGCTGGCCGACAACAGCCTGACACTGGACGCGCTGATGGCGGCCAGTCGCGAACCGTACTTCGTACCGGAAAGCACTCCGCTGCAACTGCAACTGCTGAATTTCCACAAGCAGCAGCGTCGGCTTGGCATGGTCGTCGACGAGTACGGCGAGGTGCTTGGCATCGTGACCCTGGAAGACATTCTCGAAGAAATCGTCGGCGAGTTCGAAAGCCAGCAAAGCCTGGACAACCCGCACATTCACCCCCAGGCCGACGGCCGCCTGGTGATCGATGGCGCCGCATCGATACGCGACCTCAACAAGAGCCTCGGCTGGCACCTGCCATGCGATGGCCCGAAAACCCTTAACGGGCTGGTGACCGAGGCGCTGGAAACCATTCCCGAGAGCGCGGTATGCCTGAAAATCGGTCGTTATCGCCTGGAAATCCTCGAGACCGAAGACAACCGCGTCACTCGGGTATTGATCTGGCATACCGGCCCGGCGCCCGTCGCGGCCACGGCAGGCTGAGCATTCTTGCCCCCTTGTTGAATCGTTAGCCACCTTCCTATAATCGAGGCGCTTACCCAAGCCCCCCGCTACGCTGTGCTACCCGCACTCTGCTGCAAACCCACATCCCTGGGTGTTCAACCATAATAATTCGCTCCACTGGGGCACATGACTGTCAGGGATAACCGCATGACGACCAGCACAACTTACGACCACGCGCCTGCGCAACCGACGAACTCCGCCACCCGCGTGGCCACCGCGAGCTTCATCGGCACCGCCATCGAGTTCTACGACTTCTACGTTTATGCCACTGCTGCCGCACTGGTGATCGGCCCGGTATTCTTTCCGCAGACGTCCGGGACGGCGCAGATGCTCTCGGCTTTCCTGACGTTCGGCATCGCGTTTCTGGCACGACCGCTGGGCTCGGCGCTGTTTGGCCACTTCGGCGACCGCATCGGACGCAAATCCACCCTGGTGGCCTCGCTGTTGCTGATGGGCGTATGTACCACGCTGATCGGCGTGCTACCCGGCTATGACAGCATCGGCGCCTGGGCGCCGATCCTGCTTTGCGTGCTGCGTTTCGGCCAGGGCCTGGGGTTGGGCGGGGAATGGGGCGGCGCGGCGCTGCTGGCCACGGAGAACGCCCCCAAGGGCAAACGCGCCTGGTTCGGCATGTTTCCGCAGCTCGGCCCTTCCATTGGCTTTCTTGCGGCCAACGGCCTGTTTCTCACCCTGGCCATGGTGCTGGACGATGAACAGTTCCGCTCCTGGGGCTGGCGGATTCCGTTCCTGCTCAGTGCCGCGCTGGTGATGGTGGGCCTGTACGTGCGCCTCAAGCTTCATGAAACGCCGGTCTTTGCCAACGCCGTGGCCCGCCAGGAACGGGTAAAAATCCCGCTGGTCGAGCTGTTCAGCCAATACTGGGTGCCTGTCTTGCTGGGTGCCGGTGCGATGGTGGTGTGTTACGCACTGTTTTATATCTCGACGGTGTTTTCCTTGAGTTATGGCGTCGCGACGCTGGGCTACAGCCGTGAAACCTTCCTCGGCTTGCTGTGCTTCGCCGTGTTATTCATGGCGGCGGCTACTCCACTGTCCGCCTGGGCCAGCGACCGCTACGGACGTAAACCGGTGCTGATCATCGGCGGCGTGCTGGCAATTTTGTCGGGCTTTTTGATGGAACCGCTGCTGACCCAAGGCTCGACCTGGGGCGTGGCACTCTTCCTGTGCATTGAGCTGTTCCTGATGGGCGTGACGTTTGCGCCGATGGGTGCACTGCTGCCGGAGCTGTTTCCAACTCACGTGCGTTATACCGGCGCCTCTGCCGCCTACAACCTGGGCGGTATTGTCGGTGCCTCGGCGGCGCCGTTCTTTGCGCAAAAACTGGTAGCTATGGGTGGCTTGAGCTATGTCGGCGGTTATGTGTCCGGCGCAGCGGTGCTGAGCTTGATCGCCGTACTGTGCCTGAAGGAAACCCGGCATAACGATTTGAATCGGGTCGCCTGACGGATTGCTTTCGCGGGCAAGCCTCGCTCCTACAAGGTCAGTGTCGATCATGGAATAACGGCACGACGTATAACCCTGTAGGAGCGAGGCTTTCCCGCGAGGGCGTCTTTACTGACAATACACTTGCGTGAAAACCACAGTTTTCCCCCCGCCCATTGTCACCTCGCTCTACGCGCATCAGCTTATCCCCGCTATACTTCCCGGCTTTTCCTGAATAAATGCCAATAGGGTCCCGCCGCGCATGGATAAGACCTACCAGCCGCACGCCATTGAAACTTCCTGGTACAACACCTGGGAGTCAGAGAATTACTTCGCCCCGCAAGGCGCGGGCGAGTCCTACACCATCATGATCCCGCCGCCGAACGTCACCGGCAGCCTGCACATGGGGCATGGCTTCAACAACGCGATCATGGACGCCCTCATCCGTTTCCGCCGCATGCAGGGGCGTAACACCCTGTGGCAGCCAGGCACCGACCACGCCGGTATCGCGACGCAGATGCTGGTGGAGCGTCAACTGGAAGCCCAGGGCCAGAATCGTCACGATCTGGGCCGCGACAAATTCCTCGAGAAAGTCTGGGAGTGGAAGGACCAGTCGGGCGGCAACATCAGTCGTCAGATCCGTCGCCTCGGCTCGTCCGTGGACTGGAGCCGTGAGCGCTTCACCATGGACGACGGCCTCTCGGAAGCCGTGAAGGAAGCGTTTGTCCGCCTGCACGAAGACGGCCTGATCTACCGCGGCAAGCGCCTGGTCAACTGGGACACCAAGCTGCACACGGCGATTTCCGACCTCGAAGTGGAAAACCACGACGAGAAAGGTTTCCTGTGGAACCTGAAGTACCCGCTTGCCGACGGCGCCAAGACGGCTGAAGGCAACGATTTCCTGATCGTCGCGACCACTCGCCCGGAAACCATGCTCGGCGACTCTGCCGTCGCGGTGAACCCGAACGATGAACGCTACAAAGCCCTGATCGGCAAATTTGTTGAGCTGCCACTGGTTGGCCGCCGCATCCCGATCATCGCCGACGATTACTGCGACCCGGAATTCGGCACCGGCTGCGTGAAAATCACCCCAGCCCACGATTTCAACGACTACGAAGTCGGCAAGCGCCACAACCTGCCGCTGCTGAACATCTTCGACAAGAACGCCGCGGTCCTGCCGGCCTGCCAGGTGTTCAACCTCGATGGCACGCTCAACGAAAGCATCGACGGCAAGATTCCGGCCGAATATGCCGGCCTGGACCGCTTCGAAGCGCGCAAGCAGATCGTCGCTGCGTTCGAAGCTGCCGGCCTGCTGGTCAGCGTCGACGATCACGGCTTGAAGGTGCCGAAAGGCGACCGCTCCGGCACCATCATCGAACCGTGGCTGACCGACCAGTGGTACGTGTCCACCAAGCCTTTGGCAGAACCGGCGATTGCCGCCGTTGAAGACGGCCGCATCCAGTTCGTACCCAAGCAATACGAAAACATGTACTTCTCGTGGATGCGCGACATCCAGGATTGGTGCATCAGCCGTCAGCTGTGGTGGGGTCACCGGATCCCGGCCTGGTACGACGAGTCGGGCAAGGTCTACGTCGGTCGCGACGAAGCCGAAGTGCGTGCCAAGCACAACCTCGGCCCGGACGTTGCGCTGCAACAGGACAACGACGT
>NZ_RCOE01000074.1:0-1465 GCF_004321495.1 Pseudomonas sp. Sample_10 | reverse complement strand
TGGTTGTGGTCGCGGTGGTGCACGGTCAGTTCGCTCAGGCGCTTGCCGGAGAACTCACGGGCGCAGCGCCCGCACACGTGCGGATACATCTTCAGGGCTTTGTCACGGTAGCCCATTTCCTTGTCGCGCTGATTGTCGGCGAGGATGCGATCGAGCTTCGACGTGTTGGTTGGGGTGGACGAACTCATGGGTTCACCTTTGTAGAAAGACTAATGACGGTTATGCAGCCAGTTTAGCTCAGCCCTTGAGCTTCTCGGCAATCCAGATGGTATGGCGGGTGCCCTTGTTGCCGTGGGCAAAGACTTGCACTTCCTCGGCCTTGAACCCGGCTTTTTTCAGTTTGTCGGAAAACTGCCGGTCGGCGCTGGCCGACCAGACTGCCAGCACGCCTTTGGGGCGCAGGGCTTTGGCGCAGGCGCTGAGGCCGCCGGCGGAATAGAGCCAGCTATTGGCCCGTTGGGTCAGGCCTTCGGGGCCGTTGTCGACGTCGAGCATGATCGCGTCGAAGCCCTGCGGCTCGGCTTGCAGCACTTTGGCCACGTCTTCCATGCGCACGACAGTGCGCGGGTCCAGTAGCGGGTTGCCGGCTTTCTCGCCCAAAGGGCCACGGTTCCACTCCACCACGCCGGGTACCAATTCGGCGACCACCACTTCAGCGCTCTTGCCCAGGTGCTTGAGTGCCGAGGCAAGGGTGAAACCCATGCCCAGGCCACCGATCAACACCCGTGAATTCGGACGACCGGCGACCTTGCGGCAAGGGATTTCGGCCAAAGCATCTTCAGATCCGTGCATTCGCGTGTTCATCAACTGCCCGCCGTCGCCGCCCTGGATCTTGATGACGAAATCCTCGCCATACTCGAACAGGCACAGGGCGCCGCCGTTCTCGGGAATGGGGGCGGTATCGAGCAGAACGAAACGTTTCATGGGGCTCACTTGAGGAAAAATGGCAGCACAGGGGAAGGCAAACCGACGCAGTTGGGAGTAGCCTGCAAATGACAACAAGGCCAACGGAGCCATTGATGAAGCGCACCATTCTAACGGTCATTGCCATGGCCGCGCTCTCGATTACTGCAGTGCAGGCCCAACCGCTGCAATCTCTGCCTGTCAGCCCTGCACCCATGCCCGGTTCACCGGGTACCGCGACGCCTACGCCGTATCCGCAAATCAGCCCGGCGCCTTTGCCCAAAGTGGGTCCGGGCAGCGGCGGCCCGCCGTTGGTGCCGATCGAAAGGCCGAGCCCGCCGATCAAGGATCAGCCGTTGCCTGGCGTTGAGACAAACCCGCCGAAAGCCAAGTCGCCCGGTGGTTAGACCTGCTGTGTCAGCAATTGTCCGTCAGCCATGCGCAGGCGTTTGGAAAGGGAGACGGCGAGGGCGCGGATGATCTTGGCGGCGATTTTCGGGGCGTCGTTGAGCATTTTTTCCAGCGAGTCCTTGCCCAGGTTGAGCAACTGACAGTTGCTCGC
>NZ_RCOE01000058.1:24991-61196 GCF_004321495.1 Pseudomonas sp. Sample_10 | reverse complement strand
TACATGATCGTTCCCACGCTCTGCGTGGGAATGCAGCCCAGGACGCTCCGCGTCCTCAAAAGCGTGACGCAGAGCGTCACAGGAGGCGTTACCACGCAGAGCGCGGGTGCGATCAGTGGCAGCAAACTTTTACAGCGGCGCCGGCTGAATGATCTCGACCCAGTAGGCATCCGGGTCCTTGATGAACGCCAGGCTCTTCATGCGACCATCATTCAGGCGCTTCTGGAAATCGCAGCCCAGCGCTTCGAAACGCTCGCACGCGGCGACGATATCCGGTACCGAGATACAGATGTGGCCGAACCCGCGCGGATCAGTGTTGCCGTTGTGGTAGGAAAAGTCCGGGTCGTTTTCGGTGCCGTGGTTGTGAGTCAGTTCGAGGATGCCCGGGATCGACTTCATCCACTCGGTGCGTGCAGCGGCGTCGGCAGGAATCTGCGCCTTATCGACCAGCGCGAGGAAGTACAGGCTGAATTCGGCTTCCGGGAAATCGCGTTTTTCTACCAGCGAGAAACCCAAGATGCGCGTGTAGAAGTCCAGGGACTTGGTGATGTCCTTGACCCGCAACATGGTGTGGTTGAACACGAATTTTTGCGTGGCGGTGTCAGGTTGTGCGGTAACGCCGGGGAAGGTGTTCAGTTCTTGCAGGCTCATGGGCCCTCCGGAAATAAGTGGGGCTGACGATTGGCGACAATGATACGCAAGGGATGTGACATCACCAAACCCAAAGCGTCGGCTATTGCCTGACAGTCGGTCGAGGCTCAGACTTCACCGCTCATCCTGCGAGTGTTCATGGCAATGATTCGAATCGGCACATCGGTACTCATTTTGATTGGCATGTGGTGTGGGGTTGCCAGTGCGGATGCTGAAGCGCCGGTCATGCCCTGGCCCGCCGGTTGGCAGGTCGAAGCGATCGAGCAAGGGACGGCTGCGCCAGGCGTTTCTCGCCAGCGCGCAGTGAAAAGCGATCACGGCGGGACGCCAGTCATGGTGATGGAGTTGACCATGACACGGGTGGAAAGCGGGCACCAAGTAAACCTGGAGGGCGTGTTGCTGGAGATGCGCAAGTCGGTGCAAAAAGACTTCTTTCAAAGCGGCTATCAAAGTGTTTGCAATCGCATACATCCGACAACGTTGAGCCGTTTATCGGCATTGGAATCTACCTGCACCATCACGCAAAACGGTCGTCATGTGCTTTCTCAAACTTTGGTAGCTGCCGTTGACGGCGATAAGGCCTATGTTCTTTCCTACGCGGGGCAGGCCGAGGCTTACAAAACAAGTCAGGATGAAATAGAGGCGGTGCGCAACGGCTTGAAACTTTAGCCAAAGACTTTAGTGGCTGCAGGCTTTGCGCAAGGATGAAGTACTTTAGATGCCCAATGGGATTAAGCCTAAAGTTAGTCGGCAAGTAGCGAGTTGATCGACGCACTTCGTTGCATTTAGATGGTATTCATGAAAAAGCCCTGCATTGGCAGGGCTTTTTTTACGGCGCGAATTTAGCCGCGCAGCCAGGAGTCAACGGTGGAAGCGCCGTATTGTTCCTTCCAGGCTTTCAGGCCGCGATGGTTGCCGCCCTTGGTTTCAATCAGCTCGCCGGTGTGCGGGTTCTGATAAACCTTGACCACGCGAGCGCGGCGGGTTTTAGGTGCGGCAGCCTGTTGCAGGCCGGACTTGCCCGGGTTCGGATCGAGGATGGCGATGATGTCGCGCAGGCTCTTGCCGTAGGTTTTCATCAGCCCCTGGAGCTTTTCTTCGAATTCGATTTCTTTCTTGAGCCCGGCATCGTTCTTCAGCGATTCCAACTGCTTGAGCTGTTCTTGAAGGGCCTTTTCGGCTGCACGGAATTCAGCGAGTCTGGACAATATCTTTACTCCAATAGTGTGTTTGGCTGATACCAACCGCAAACAAAGCTATAAGCCAAGAGCCTTGAAGCGACTCGGTGATAAATGGCGCACCTGCGAAATTACCGCAGGCATGAAAAATTGTAGTAGTTAATTGGCCAAGAGTAAATCATGTCTTTTTCTTCATGTAACAAGAGTAGTCTTTTGAATCAAATTGTGTACCCGTTGACCGTCTCATCGCATAAGGCCAAGGGTTAATGACCACTTAATGCACTAATGAATTCCGCGCCAGGCAGCGGTCGGCCGAACAGATAGCCTTGCTGAAAGTTAACGTTATGAGCGGTCAGGTAATCACTTTGCTCTTGGGTTTCTACACCTTCTGCAACCATTGCAAGATCGAGCTTGCCCGCAAGTTGAATGATGGCGTCGAGAATATGGCTGGAGGGGGTGTCAATGCCGATCATTGCGACAAAGCTTTGGTCGATTTTCAGAAAGTCGACATTGAATTCGCGCAGGTAGCCCAGGCTGGAATGTCCGGTGCCAAAGTCATCGATGGCGATCATTACGCCAAGTTCGTGCAGCTGTTCGAACAGTTGGTGGGCGAGGGCGGTGGGTTCGATCAGTTCGCGCTCCGTCAACTCCAGCACCAGGTGAATGGAACCGGGTGCGAAGGCTTTGAGGAACTCACGGCAATCCTCTATCAGGTCAAGATTCTGGCAATGGCTGGCCGTGATGTTGATTCCGATATGAAAGGGTTCGGTGAAGGTGCTGGATAGCGGGCCGAGCAACGTCGCGGTTTGCCGCATCAAAGAGCGAGTCATTGGCACGATCAGTCCCGAATGTTCGGCGAAAGGAATGAACAGATCCGGGCGCACCAGCCCTTCTTGTGGATGATTCCAGCGCATCAGTACTTCGATGCCCGAGAGTTTCTTGCTGTCGCCATGCACGACCGCCTGAAAATAAGGCACGAACTCCGCGGCTTCCAGCGCCCGTTGCATTTCGTGGGTGGGTGACCTCGAGCGCTTTTGCAGTATGTGGCCGATCGCACCGGAAATGACCCCGAAAAAAATCAGCAGGCTGAACAACGGCGGGTATTCACTGGTCATGTAACGCCAGGTTTCACCTTCCGGAAAACCTGCCGCGACGCTGAAATCATAGCGTGAGGATTTAAGTGTGCTTTGGGCGACCGGGAAGTCGGGCAGGGGGCCATGGTGAAACTGGCCATCGGCACTTAGCCAGTTGTTTCCTACTTGCAGCACCAGCAACGTCTGACGACCAATCAGGCGCAGCACGTTACTCAGATGGTAACCATCCAGCGTCGACAGCGCACCGCGTTTTCCGTCCTCAAGGCGATAGATCAGCAGGGCGGTATCGGGTGTGACCGGGTTACCCTTCATCAATATCAATTGGCCGCCGGCAAAATCGCCCGTTGAAATTATTTCGTGATAGTCGCCAAACAGGGAGCTGCAATAAATAGTGTTATCCCACGTCAGGTTGGTCGAGCGTACGAAGGGCCGGCGGGTTACTTGTTCGCGCAGGGCGAGTTTGACGTCTGCGCAACGTTGCCCGGCCAAGGGCAACAACTCGCGTGCCGCTTGAGCGGTGTTGTCGAGCATCAGTTCAAATTGTCGAATGGCCTCTTCGGCGGTTTCCTGCGCACTTTGCACAAGTGCACGTTCGGCCTGCATATAAAGGATGACCAGGCCGAGCACTACCGGAAGTAATCCACTGAACAAGGTGACTGCAACCTTGAGGCTGCGTTTGCGGCGTCTGACTTTTAATGGCATTCGCGAAACCTGTAGCGATGAAATGGAGCTCTCAAATGCTGGCAGGGCGAATCGCCTCCCAAAAAGAGTTCAGGTACGAGCCATGATAGTTCGCATGGCGCCATTATGCCGTTCGGCGGCAATAAAGTCGTTCGGCCAGTTTGAGCTGGCGCTGCCTGCGTCGGTCCAGCAACGCCAAGTCAACCTGTTGGTGCAACAAACCGCTTGCGCGCGGGTGAAAAAGGCGGATTTTATACAGAGGGCGGACAAACTCAGTTACGCTGTGTAGAATCAGGTTACGCATACAAGAATAATCGTCTTCTGGCAGCAGAAGCCTCGCCCGCACCAGCCTTGGGTCGACAATGAAGATATTTGGGTTTCAATTGATCTACGGTGATTTCCTCGCCCGCAGCGTGCGGGGTATTTCCTGCGCGCCACCCACCGGTCTCAGCATTGCTAGCAACTAACAGTGGTTAATTTCTAAAAGCATGATGAGGCGCCGACCATGGCAGATTTATACGAAAACCCGATGGGCCTGATGGGCTTTGAATTCATCGAGCTCGCATCGCCGACCCCGAACACCCTGGAGCCGATCTTCGAGATCATGGGCTTCACCAAGGTTGCGACCCACCGTTCCAAAGACGTGCACCTGTATCGTCAGGGCGCGATCAACCTGATCCTCAACAACGAACCCAACAGCGTTGCTTCGTACTTCGCGGCCGAGCACGGCCCGTCGGTGTGCGGCATGGCGTTCCGCGTCAAGGATTCGCAAAAAGCCTACAAGCGTGCCCTGGAACTCGGCGCCCAGCCGATCCACATCGAAACCGGTCCGATGGAGCTGAACCTGCCGGCGATCAAAGGCATTGGCGGCGCGCCGCTGTACTTGATCGACCGTTTTGGTGAAGGCAGCTCGATCTACGACATCGACTTCGTGTTCCTCGAAGGTGTCGACCGTCATCCAGTGGGTGCCGGCCTGAAGATCATCGACCACCTGACCCACAACGTTTATCGCGGTCGTATGGCCTACTGGGCGAACTTCTACGAGAAGCTGTTCAACTTCCGCGAGATCCGTTACTTCGACATCAAGGGCGAATACACCGGCCTGACGTCCAAGGCCATGACCGCGCCGGACGGCATGATCCGCATCCCGTTGAATGAAGAATCGTCCAAGGGTGCCGGGCAGATCGAAGAGTTCCTGATGCAGTTCAACGGCGAGGGCATCCAGCACGTTGCGTTCCTGTCCGATGACCTGATCAAGACCTGGGATCACCTGAAAAGCATCGGCATGCGCTTCATGACTGCGCCGCCAGATACTTACTACGAAATGCTCGAAGGCCGTCTGCCGAACCACGGCGAGCCGGTGGGCGAACTGCAAGCGCGGGGCATTCTGCTGGACGGCTCGTCCGAGTCGGGCGACAAGCGCCTGCTGTTGCAGATCTTCTCGGAAACCCTGATGGGGCCGGTGTTCTTCGAGTTCATCCAGCGCAAAGGTGATGACGGTTTCGGCGAAGGCAACTTCAAGGCGTTGTTCGAATCCATCGAACGCGACCAGGTTCGTCGTGGTGTGCTTTCCACTGACTAAACCGTATCAGATGTAAAAAAGCCCGGTCAGCAGCAATGCTGGCCGGGCTTTGTTGTTTCTGTTCCTGTAGGAGCAATGCTTGCTCGCGATGGGGGCTCTGCGGTGTACCTGTCGAACCGTGTTATCGTTCATCGCGGGCAAGCCTTGCTCCTACATTGGTTCGCGGCGCTGCCGGACCAGATGCTTGAAGCCTTCAAACACCAACACCAGTACCGCCAGCCAGATCGGGATATACGTCAGCCATTCCGTCGGCTTGATGCTTTCCCCCAGCAACAACGCCACACCCAGCAACAGCACCGGTTCGACGTAGCTCAACAAACCGAACAGGCTGAACGGCAGCAAGCGACTGGCGATGATGTATACCACCAGCGCCGAAGCACTGATCAGACCCAGCAGCGGAATCAGCCAGGTCAGCGCCGGGTGCTGATCGAACACACCGAAGCCTTGCTCGCCACCGTGCACAAACCACCAAGCGATCGGCAGCATCAAGGTCATGTCCAGCCAGAGTCCGCCCAGGTTGTCGGCCTTCAGCCATTTGCGTAGCACGAAGTACAGCGGGTAGCCGACGACCACCAGCAGCGTGGCCCAGGAAAAACCACCGACCTGATACAACTCATTGATCACGCCGAGGCTGGCGAAAAACACCGCGACTTTTTGCAGGTACGACAGGCGTTCGCCGTAAGCGATGCGCCCGGTCAACACCATGGCCAGCGGCAACAGGAAATAGCCCAACGACACATCGAGGCTGTAGCCGTTGAGCGGCGCCCACATGAACAACCAGAGTTGCACGCCCAGCAGCGCCGACGACAGCAGCAAGCCGGCGATCAATTTCGGTTGCGTGCCGAGGCGACGCAACAGGTCGAGCACACGCCGCCATTCGCCTGACACCAGCATGAACACAGTCATGCACGGCACGGTCAGCAGCATGCGCCAGCCGAAGATTTCCACGCCGCTCAAGGGCGTGAGCAGCGATGTGTAGTAATACATGACGGCAAACAGCACCGAGGCTGAAACCGATAGAGCGATACCTTTAGACAAACTGTCCTCGCGTGATTTTGAGTGATTGAAACGGGCGCAGAGAATACGTGGTTTTTGAGGCGAATATTGACCAACCAATCAATACTTGACCTGTGGGAGCTGGCTTGCCAGCGATGGCGGTTGCACATTCAAAGCCGAGGTTGGCTGATAGACCGTTATCGCTGGCAAGCCAGCTCCCACAGGGTACATATGTTGTCAGGCAGTACGCGGTTTACGGCCCGACACAAAATGGCTGACATCATTGAACCCCGGCGTCGAGGCATGCCCTGGCGTTACCAGCGAATCGATGAACGCCTCATCGTCGGCCGTGATCTTCACCGCTTGCGCCTTAGTGTAGGCGTCCCATTGTGCTTCGGTGCGCGGGCCGACAATGGCTGAGGTGACGGCGCTGTTGTTCAACACCCAGGCGATGGCGAACTCGACGATGCCGACGCCGCGTTCCTCGGTGTACCGGTGGATCTGCTGGGCGATGCGCAAGGACTCGACACGCCATTCGGTTTCCAGGATGCGTTTGTCCTGGCGACCGGCGCGGCTGTTGGCGTCCGGTTGCGCATCCGGCGCGTATTTTCCACTGAGCACGCCGCGCGCCAAGGGGCTGTAAGGCACGACGCCGAGACCGTAGTTTTGCGCGGCGGTGATTTGTTCGGTTTCAGCCTGGCGGTTGACGATGTTGTACAGCGGCTGGCTGATCACCGGCCGGTCGATTCCCAGTTTGTCGGCGATGCGAATCACCTCGGCAATGCGCCAGCCGCGATAATTGGACAGGCCCCAATAGCGAATCTTGCCCTGGCGAATCAGGTCGCCGATGGCCGACACGGTCACCTCCAGCGGGGTGTTGTGGTCTTCGCGGTGCAGGTAATAAATGTCGAGATAGTCAGTACCCAGGCGCGTCAGGCTGGCGTCGATACCGTTGAAAATATGCTTGCGGCTCAAACCGCTGCGGTTCGGCAGGCCGTCTACCGGGCCGAATCCGACCTTGGTGGCCAACACCCATTCATGACGGTTACCCGCAATGGCTTCACCGACGATTTCTTCGGAGCGGCCATTGGTGTAGACGTCGGCGGTGTCGATGAAATTGATGCCCTGGTCCCAGGCCTTGTCGATGATTCGCAGGGAATCCTCGGTGCTGGTCTGTTCGCCGAACATCATGGTGCCCAGGGTCAGGGTGGACACTTGCAGGCCCGAATGACCCAGTGTGCGGTAGCTCATGAGGAAATCCTTTTGCCGGAGGGAAAGGCTCAATCAAATACCAGAACTGTGGCCGGTAGCAAACGCAAATCTCAGACACGCGCAAGCTAATTGTAGGAGCGAGCCTGCTCGCGATAGCGCAGTGCCAGTCAACAGAGATGTTGAATGTTAGAGCGCAATCGCGAGCAGGCTCGCTCCTACAGGGGAGCTGTGGTGGTCAGGCGCGCAGGGTACGGGTCATACGCAACGCCAGCAGGCTACCGCAGACAATCACACCCGCCAGCAGGTACAGCGCCGCATCGGTGGAACCGGTGCTGTCCTTGACCCAACCCACCAGGTACGGGCTGAGGAATCCGGCCATTTGCCCCATGGAATTGATCAATGCCAAGCCACCGGCGGCAGCGCCGGCACTGAGCAGGGCAGTGGGCACCGGCCAGAACATCGGCAGGCCGGTGAGGGCGCCCATGGTGGCGATGGTCAGGCCGAGAATGGCGATGGCCGGGTTGGCCGCGAAGTTCACGGCGATAAGCAGACCGAGCGCGCCCATCAGCATCGGCACCACCAAATGCCAGCGACGTTCTTTGCGCAGGTCTGCCGAGCGGCCGACCATCAACATGAACACGGCGGCCAGCAGATACGGAATCGCGCTCAACCAACCAATCACCAGGTTATCGCTGAAACCGAGGTTCTTGATGATCGACGGCAGCCAGAAGTTGATCGCGTAGACGCCGCTCTGGATGCAGAAATAGATCAGGCCGAATGCCCAGATCGCCGGGTTCTTGAATACGGCCAGCAGCGAATCCGTCGTGGTTTTCGGTTTGTTGGCCAGGTCTTCGGCGTGGTCGGCTTCAAGCACCGAACGCTCGAACGGGGTCAGCCATTTGGCATTGGCATAACTGTCGCTGAGCAGGAAATACGCCAGCGCACCAAGGACTACGGTCGGAATGCCTTGCAGCAAAAACATCCACTGCCAGCCGGCCAAGCCGCCCTGGCCTGCGGCGAAGTGGTTGAGAATCCAGCCGGAAAAAGGACTGCCGAGCAGGCCCGACACCGGGATTGCCGACATGAACAGCGCCATGATGCGGCCACGGCGGAACGTCGGGAACCACTGCGAGAGATACAGCACCACGCCCGGGAAGAATCCGGCTTCGGCGGCACCGGTGAACAGGCGCAAGGTGTAGAACTCGGTGGGCGTGGTAACGAACAGCAGGCAGGTCGACAGCGTGCCCCAGGTGATCATCATCAGCGTGATCCAGCGCCGTGGGCCGAATTTGGTCAATGCCAGGTTGCTCGGCACGCCGCACAGCACGTAGCCGATAAAGAAGATCCCGGCGCCGAGGCCGTACACGGTTTCACTGAATTTGAGTGCGTCGAGCATCTGCAACTTGGCGAAGCCCACGTTCACCCGGTCGAGGTAGTTGAACAGGTAGCAGATGAAAATGAAGGGGATCAAACGCAGGGTAATGCGTTTGTAGACGGCGTTTTTTTCGTCAACGATGGCCTGGGTTGCGGCGGCGCTCTGTGACATGGCGGCTCTCTCTTTATTATGATTTTTTGCGATGCAAAGGGTAACGTTGATCGCCCGCAGAGTCTCGACCACCCTCGGGGCTGCTGTCTTTGTGCCTGAGCACAGGGTTTGCAACCAAGGCCTGTGCGGGTGAACAACCGCCAGGCGCTCACGCTTTCAAGGATCACCGTTATGTTCGAACTCGATCACGACCTGGCGCAGGACATCGTCGACCGCGCGATGGCCATCCTGCCGTACAACGTCAACGTGATGGACAGTCAGGGGCTGATTCTCGGCAGCGGCGAACCGGAGCGGGTCAACACCCGCCACGAAGGCGCGCAACTGGTGTTGGCCAACGGCCGCGTGGTGGAGATCGACGCGCAAACCGCGATCCACCTCAAAGGTGTGCAGCCGGGCATCAATCTGCCGCTGATGCTCGACCAGCGCTTGATCGGCGTGCTGGGCATCACTGGCGAACCCGAGCAGTTGCGCACCTACGCTGAACTGGTACGCATGACCGCCGAGATGCTGGTGGGCCAGCGCAACCAGCAGGCCGAGCAGCAATGGCGGCGCCAGCGATGTGATGACCTGTTGGCCTTGTTGCTCAGCGAGGCCGGAGACTCGCCGCGATTGATCGATGAGGCACAACAACTGGGGCTCAAACCGCAGATGACGCGGATGCCGTATTTGTTTGAATTGGGCATGGAACACGGGCCGGGGCAAACCGCCGAGGCGCTCAGTGCCTGGCTGACCAGCCGGTATCCCGATAGCTGGTGCGTCAGTTCCTCGACGTCATCGTTGCTGTGGTGCCGACCGGCCAGCCAGTCCATCGAAAACGATCGGCTGCTGGAAAAGCTCGATGGCCTGGGCTGGAACATTCTGCGCGTCGCCGTGGGCGGGCAGGCGGATGGGCTGGCGGGATTGCGCCGCTGTTATCGTCGCGTCGGCGACTTGCTGGCTTACGGGCGCGACGTGTTGCCCGCTTGCCGTTTGCTCACGCTCAACCGCTATCGATTGCCAGTGATGCTTTGGCGGCATCGCAACGACGATGCGCTGGACGAGCTGCTCAACCCATTGCGCAAGGTCATTGCCAAGGACAGCAACGGCCAGTTGCTCGCGACATTACGCAGTTGGTGCGAACACGACGGCCAAAGCCAGGCCTGCGCCGAAGCCTTGGGCATTCACCGCAACAGTTTGCGTTATCGGATGGAAAGAATTGCCGAGCTCAGCGGGGTCGATCCGTTGAAGCTGGACGGCATGCTGGCGTTGTACCTGGGCGTGCAGTTGCTCCCGCAGACTGACGCAAACTCATAAACACCACATTCCCCCTGTAGGAGCGAGCCTGCTCGCGATGGACGTCAACGATAACGCGCACCGTCTGAATGACCGCGGTGTCTGGACGTTAATCGCCAGCAGGCTGGCTCCTACAGGGTTCCTGTGTAACCGCCGCTATTTGTGGAAATGAACAATAATCCATACAGCCGCTTGTGCAGCGGCCCGGCGTCATTGCGCCGGGCGGCTGGCAGCATGGGGGCAATGGAACTGGAGAATTCCCATGAAAATCGTGATCGCCCCTGATTCGTTCAAAGACAGCCTCAGCGCCCAAGGCGTGGCCGATGCCATTGCCCTCGGTTTGGCTGACGTCTGGCCCGATGCGCAGTTGATCAAATGCCCGATGGCCGACGGTGGGGAGGGGACGGTCGAGTCGGTGCTGGCGGCCTGCAACGGCGAGCTGCGCCGTACTCAGGTTCGCGGGCCATTGGGCGCGCCGGTTAACGCCGCATGGGGCTGGTTGCCCGAGAGCCACAGCGCAATCATCGAGATGGCCGAGGCCAGCGGTTTGCAGTTGGTGCCGCTGGCTCAGCGTGATGCCTGCATCAGCAGCACCTTCGGTACCGGCGAGTTGATTCGCGCAGCGCTGGATGCCGGGGCGCAACGGGTGATCCTGGCCATCGGCGGCAGTGCGACCAATGACGCCGGCGCCGGAGCCATGCAAGCGTTGGGTGTGAAACTGCTGGATGCTCAGGGCAAGTCGCTCGCACCGGGCGGTTTGGCGCTCGGGCAGTTGGCCCGCATTGACCTGAGCGAAGTCGACCGGCGATTGGCCAACGTGCGTTTCGACATCGCCGCCGACGTCAACAACCCACTGTGCGGCGCACACGGTGCCTCGGCGATTTTCGGTCCGCAAAAAGGTGCGTCGCCCGAGCAGGTCGAGCAACTGGATCAGGCATTGGGGCACTTTGCCGATCACTGCGCCAAGGTGTTGGAAAAGGACGTGCGCGACGAGCCGGGCAGTGGTGCGGCGGGCGGTTTGGGGTTTGCCGCCAAGGCGTTCCTCGGAGCGCAGTTCAAGGCCGGGGTCGAGGTGGTCGCCGAACTGGTGGGCCTGGCTGAAGCGGTTGAAAATGCCGATCTGGTGATCACCGGCGAAGGCCGTTTCGACGCACAAACCCTGCGCGGCAAGACGCCGTTTGGTGTGGCGCGCATCGCTCAACTGCATGGCGTGCCAGTGATTGTGATTGCCGGTACGCTGGGCGAGGGCTATCAGGCCCTCTATGAACATGGCATCGATGCCGCGTTCGCCTTGACGAGTGGGCCGATGACGCTGGAGCAAGCCTGCACCCAGGCGCCGCGTTTGCTGCAAGAGCGGGCGACAGACATTGCACGGGTCTGGCAAATGGTTGCCCGCCAGCGCTGACAGAACCTGTGGCGAGGGAGCTTGCTCCCGCTGGACTGCGCAGCCGTCCAAAAAGCGACGGCTGCTACGCAACCGAGCGGGAGCAAGCTCCCTCGCCACAAAAGCTCTTTTACGGTGACTACTGCGGTGGATCAATCTGATCCAGCACCCGGTTCGCCGTGATTTCCGCCAGCATCACGCTGTTGGAAATGCCCAGCAGGGCGTTGCGATCTCCACCCTCCAGATGATCGACCAGTTGATGGACCATCACATCGACCGAGGCCAGCGTTTCCACCAGATACACCATCAGGGTTTCGGTCGTGACTTCGGGGTCGACGGTGAACAATGTGCTGACCGTGCGCGGCGTGGCTTTGATGTCGGCGGTCGAGGGGAAGTGGAAGTCGAGGGCGCGTTCGGCGGCTTCGTTGAGTTTGTTTGAATCGGATTCGTACGGGGACGTCGGATCGGTATCCGGCGGGTTTGGCGTTACTTTAGGCATAACTAGATCCTTACTTGGAGTGCCATTCCTTTTGCTGCTAAACGAAAGAGGTGGCAGCTGTACGCAGGTTAGCAGACCGGGGATCTAGTAAACCGGCGCGCCCGAAGACGCCCTGCGCACAGCTACCATCGAACGCAGACATGGGACTGTCTGACTGATAGTGCCTATGCAATTAACTAGAAAACCACTGGGCTGCTAAACCCGGTCACTGACAATCAGTGACGCGAATCAAGTTACCGATGGCCCTCAGAGCGCACAAGCCGGCGGATTCTGGCGTACCCGTAGGCAAAGGCGCAAGGTCTTGTGGCTTTCAGGAAGTATCCTTAAACACCTTTAAACAAAGGCTCGCAGGGTGGCGCGTTCACCGATTTGAGATAGGGTTGAGGCAAGGAAAACCGCGCGACAGGAGAACCGCATGCGCTACTCAACCTTGACCCAACGAATCGCCGGTGACGGTGCGGCGGCCTGGCAGATTCACGATCGAGCGCTTGAGTTGCGCGAGCAGGGTGTCGATGTCCTGCTGCTGTCGATTGGCGACCCGGATTTCGACACCCCACAACCCATCGTAAACGCGGCCATCGACAGCTTGCTGGCCGGCGACACCCACTACCCGGCAGTGCGCGGCAGCCACGGTTTGCGTACCAGCATTTCCCGGCGCCATCACCAGCGCAGCGGTCAAACGGTGGATGCCGACCATGTGATCGTGTTCCCCGGCGCGCAGTGCGCGGTGTATTCGGTGGTGCAATGCCTGCTCGACGCTGGCGACGAAGTGCTTGTCGCCGAACCGATGTACGTCACCTACGAAGGGGTGTTCGGTGCCTGTGGCGCGAAAGTGGTACCGGTGCCGGTGCGCTCGCAAAACGGTTTTCGCGTCGACCCGCTGGATGTCGCCGCACGCATCACGCCGAAGACCCGCGCCATGTTGCTCAACAGCCCTAACAATCCCTCCGGCGCCAGTTTGCCGCTGTCGACCTGGCAGACCTTGGCCGCGTTGTGCATTCGTCATGACCTGTGGCTGATCAGCGACGAGGTCTACAGCGACTTGCTGTACGAAGGCGAACACATCAGCCCGGCGAGTTTGCCGGGCATGGCCGAGCGCACGGCGACCGTCAACAGCCTGTCAAAATCCCACGCCATGAGCGGTTGGCGCGTGGGCTGGGTAATCGGGCCAAAACCCCTGTGTGAACATTTGGTGAATCTGTCGCTGTGCATGTTGTTCGGCATTCCGGACTTCATCCAGAACGCCGCGCAACTGGCCCTGGATGAAAACCTGCCGCAAGTGGCGTCGATGCGCGAAGAATATCGCCTGCGGCGCGACCTGGTGTGCGCCAGCCTCGACCACTGCCCGGGCCTGCGCGCGGTTCGCCCCGACGGCGGTATGTTCGTGATGGTCGACGTACGCGCCACCGGTTTGTCGGCCCAGCACTTTGCCGAGCGGTTGCTGGAAGGCTATGGCGTGTCGGTGCTGGCCGGGGAGGCGTTCGGGCCGAGTGCGGCGGGGCATATCCGCATCGGCCTGGTGGTGGACCGGGCAAAACTGGCGGACGCCTGCCGGCGGATTGCTCTATGTGCCACGGACTTGCTCGAAGGCTTGCGGGCCTGAAATTACAGCGCTTCCCAGTGCAAAAAAAGTGGCGCTACCTGTCAACTTTGACAGTTACGCACATTCATAAAACACGGTTTACTGCTCCCAAGCGCAGAACGGCGGGAAGCGTTTGGTAGTGCCCGGTATTCGGTCTGCGTTTCGGCCCAAGCCCCATGCAAAGCCATGGCGGCAGGTTATGAACACGGAGATCCGCTCTGAAATCTGTCGGATAAGTCCTACATACGAATGAGGGGCTGTTTTCTAGCATGCGCGGCTTTCCAACTTCTGTTCGCCAATGGTGTGTATATGTCGACGGTCAAATTGTTCAAGCTGCATCCGCTGTCCCGCGTTTTAAAACTGTTATCTGTCACCCCATTGTTGCTGATCAGTGATATCGGGTATGCAAGGGTTTTAATCCCGGGTGAGGTGTTGGACATCGATGGCACCACCGCTCCCGACAATTACGTGTTGAACGGTGGATCGACCTTGAACAGCAACGGCGGCCAGACCTTTGATATCTCCGTCAACCAATCCACGCTGAACCTCAATGGCACCCGGGTTGACGGAGCCGGTAACAATGGCGTGCATTTGAACGCCGGTACGGCGACCATCACTGGAAGCACGATCGAAAATAGTCGGACAGGTCTGGCGATCAGTCGCGACTCGGCGGGGACGCAAGGTTCCACTGCAATTGTCAGTGACAGCCACATTACCGGCGAGAGCGCGGGGGCTACCGTGAACGCGTTGAGCAGCCTGACGCTTAATCATTCGACGCTTTCCGGTACCGGCACCCTCGCCAATGGTTTGCGTGTGTTCAGTGGTACCGTCCAGGCCAATGGCAGCACCATCACCGGCAACGTCAACGGCATCAACATCGACGTTGATCTGGGGATCGATGCCAACAGTACGCTGGTTTTAAACGATACCGACGTTGTCGGACTCAATGGTTCGGCAATCCTCGTGGGTCGCGGCACTGCGGGCACGTCGAAGGCCAACATCGCAGTGCTCAACGGCTCTACGTTGACGGCGAGCAACGGCATCCTGATGAATGTTGTCGGGGGCGCTGAAGCCAATCTGCGAGTGGGCAACAGTACGCTGGTTGGCGATATCGTCGCCGAAAGCGGCAGTACGGCCAACGTCGTGCTGGAAGATTCCGCGACCCTGACCGGTCGTTTGCAGAACGTGCAGAACCTGGGCGTCAACAGCAACGCACGCTGGGTGATGCTCGGCGACGGTTCTGTGCAAAACCTGGACATGAATGGCGGCACCATCCAGTTCGGCAATCCCGGCGAATACTTCAACTTGAATGTGCAAACGCTGTCGGGCAGCGGCGGTACGTTCGCCATGCACACTGACTTCAACACTGGGCAGGTCGACACGCTGACCGTGAGCGGCAATGCCACCGGCAACCACAGCATATCGATTGATGCCAGTGGCTCGGAACCGTTGGCCGCCGGCTCGACTCCGGTGGTGCACATCGGTGGCGGTGATGCCACGTTCACGCTGGCCGGTGGTGCGGTGGACCTGGGGGCGTTCTCCTATGACCTGGTGAAACTCAGCAGCACCGACTGGTACCTCGATACCCTCGCGCGCAGCATCAGCCCGGGCACCCAATCGGTGATCGCGCTGTTCAACGCGGCGCCGACCGCCTGGTATGGAGAGCTCAGCACTCTGCGCAGCCGCATGGGCGAAGTGCGCATGGATCACGGCAAAGCCGGTGGCTGGATTCGCGCCTATGGCAATAAATTCGACGTGGATGCCAGTTCGGGCGTCGCTTACCGGCAAGTTCAGCAGGGCCTGTCGTTCGGTGCCGATGCGCCGTTGCCGCTCGGTGACGGGCAATGGCTGGTGGGTGTGTTGGGCGGTTACAGCAAGTCCGACCTGGACTTGAGCCGTGGCACCAGCGGCACCATCGACAGTTACTACCTGGGCGCCTACACCACCTGGCTGGATGAGCCGAGCGGTTACTACTTCGACGGCGTGCTCAAGTTCAACCGGTTCCAGAACGAGTCCGATGTGCACCTGAGTGATGGCAAAAAGACCAAGGGCAATTACGACAGCCATGGCGTCGGTGCCTCCCTGGAGTTCGGTCGACACATCAAACTGGCTGACGATTATTTCGTTGAACCCTTCACCCAACTGTCGGGCGTGATTATTCAGGGCAAGGATTACGACCTGGATAACGGCCTGTCCGCTGAAGGCGATCGCGCCCATTCGTTGCTGGCCAAGGCCGGGGCAACCGCCGGGCGTAACTTCCAGTGGGATGACAAGACCGTGCAGCCCTACATCCGTGCTGCCTATGTACACGAGTTCGCCAACAACAACGAAGTAAAGGTCAACAACAACACCTTCAACAACGATCTGTCGGGCTCCCGAGGAGAGTTGGGCGCCGGCGTGGCCGTGTCGCTGAGCGACAAGGTGTCGATCCATGCCGATTTCGATTACAGCAATGGCAACAAAATCGACCAACCGAGGGGAGCCAATGTAGGGTTGCGCTATAGCTGGTGATCATACGTAGGTGGACAAAAGTCTCTCTCTTTAATCGGCTAGTTCCGTTCAGGTTGGCGATCACAATGCTTATCTTATGCAGACACTGAATGCAGTTGACCGATGTTTATTTGTTGTGAACGAAACGGAGCCGAAATGAAAAAATTCTATTTTTTGCCTTCTATGGAAGGCGATTCATTCAAAATTTCAATTCAAAAAACATCGAAATACCGAATAGGTTCTGTTGACCACTAGCAATTTAATTTCAACACCTAGGAGGTTATTTCACTAGCCGTTCTGCTGCTAATTTTGATTTTTTCGAAGGAGTCGAAAACATGACGGAAAAATATTTATTACCAGAGGTCCTTGAAAGAATTTACCACAACCAATTGGCTTTGGAGGCAGCATTGATGGAGCTGACACTCTGGGTCGAACAGCGTGGTTCCGATGAGGTTGGTGGAAATATTCGAGGGGCGCTTGAGGCGATTGGTGATAATGCGGGTCATATAAAACAGGGGTTGGCTCGATTGAAGAGTCTTAATAGTGGCTGAGAACATTCCGGTTAAACGACGTAGTTTCCTTAGGCAAATGGTATCGGATCGCATGGTGGATGCCAGTTCTCCGAAATGGTCGATGTACATCAGGCCGGGCTGTTTGTTCAGCACTACGTCGAGTGTCTGTCGGCGCAATCGCGCGCTCGCTTACTCCTACAGTAATCGGTGGTGAACTCGAGATCTGTGAATTCCACTGAAACTGTAGGAGCGAGTTGCTCGCAATGGCGACCTGAAGAACAGGGAATCCCTCAATCCTTCCACGCGCCGCCGTTCACCAAATTCCCCGGCCGCTCACCTACCAGCGCCGCCAGCAAATTGTCCACTGCACAGGTCGCCATTGCCTCCCGAGTCTCATGGGTGGCCGAGCCGATGTGCGGGGTAGCTACCACATTGCTCAATTGCAGCAACGGCGAGTCCTGATCAAGTGGTTCACGCTCGAACACATCCAGCCCCGCCGCGCGAATCTGCCCCGTACGCAACGCATCGATCAACGCTGCCTCATCGACAACCTTGCCCCGTGAAATGTTGATGAAGATGCTTTCCGGGCGCATCAGCGCGAACTGTTCTGCGCCAATCATCCCTTCGGTTTCAGCGGTCAATGGCAGCGTCAGGCAGATGAAATCCGCTTGCTGCAACAGTTCGCTCAGGCTTCGGTATTGCGCATTGAAGCGTTGTTCGGCCGCTGGTTTGGGCGAGTGGCTGTGGTAGATCACCGGCATGCCGAAGCCGAAGTGTCCGCGCTGGGCCAGGGCTTCGCCGATGCGGCCCATGCCGATGATGCCGAGGGTTTTACCGTGCACGTCGCTGCCGAAATGCGCCGGGCCGATGTTACGTTTCCATTGCCCCGAACGAACCATGTTGGCCAGCTCCACCACGCGCCGGGCGGTGGCCAGGATCAGCGCGAAACCGGTGTCGGCGGTGGTTTCGGTAAGCACGTCCGGCGTATTGCTGAGCAGGATGCGCCGCTCGGTCAGGTAGTCGATGTCGTAGTTGTCGACGCCCACCGAGACGCTGGCGATGGCTTGCAGATTGGGTGCCAGGCCCAGCAGCTCGGCATCCAGCTTCAGGCTGGCGCCGAGCAAACCGTGGGCACGGGGCAGGGCGTCGCGCAGTTTGGCCAGGCCTTCGGCGTCCAGGCTTTCGATCAGCGTCACGTCGGTGTGCGCCTGCAGGCGAGCCATCAACTGCGGCGAGAGTTTCTTGTACAGAACGACCTGCTTTTTCATCTTCATGTTCTCAATTGAATTCAGGATTGAGCGCTGAGGCGACGCGTTACTGTGGGCCGCTCCCGGTCGCTGGCACCGGGTTTGAGCAAAATGGTCAGTACCACCGAGAACATCAGCGCGCCGCTCATCAGCAAGTACGAGGCGCCGGGCGAACCGGTGGAGCTGTTCAGATAACCGACCAGATAAGAGCCGCCAAACGAACCCAGCGCGCCCATGCTGTTGATCAACGCCATGGCGCCGCCTGCGACGTTGGCCGGGAGGATTTCCGGGATGATCGCGAAGAACGGACCGTACGGCGCGTACATGCAGGCCCCGGCAATCACCAGCAGGGTGTACGACCACCAGAAATGTTCGGCACCCAGCGCGTAGGAACCGTAAAAGGCAATCGAGGCGATCAGCAGCGGTGGCCAGACGAAGCGTTTGCGTTTTTGCAGTTTGTCCGATCCCCAGGACACCAGCAGCATGCCGATCACCGCCGCCAGATAGGGCAACGCCGACAGCCAGCCGGCCTCGACCATGTCCATTTGCGCGCCGGCCTTGAGGATCGACGGCAGCCACAAGACGAAACCGTAGACACCGATGCTCCAGCAGAAAAACTGCAGCGCCAGGAGGATCACTTTCGGCGAGCGAAACGCTTCGGCGTAGTTCTTCACGGCCTTGATGCCGACCTGTTCGGCTGCCAGTGCGCTTTCCAGATCGTGCTTTTCCTGATCGTTGAGCC
Organism: Pseudomonas sp. Sample_10; assembly: GCF_004321495.1. Taxonomy (NCBI): domain Bacteria; kingdom Pseudomonadati; phylum Pseudomonadota; class Gammaproteobacteria; order Pseudomonadales; family Pseudomonadaceae; genus Pseudomonas; species Pseudomonas sp. Sample_10. The sequence continues at coordinate 42,528 of NZ_RCOE01000058.1, read as the reverse complement.
ACTTGGCCTGGGATGGGCGATCATCGGCCAGACGCCACCAGATGAAGGCCCAGAGCACCGCCGGCAGGCCTTCGATGATGAACATCCAGCGCCAGCTGTAATGCTGCACCAGATAACCGGAGACCACTGACATCCACAGCATGGTCACCGGGTTGCCGAGGATCAGGAAGGTGTTGGCCCGCGAGCGTTCGGCGCGGGTGAACCAGTGGCACAGGTAGATCAGCATCGCCGGCATCACCGCGGCTTCGACCACGCCGAGCATGAAGCGGATGACGATCAGCCAGTAAGCGTTGGAGACAATGCCGGTCAACGTCGCAAGGCTGCCCCAGAGGATCAGGCTGACGAAAATCAGTTTCTTCACGCTGTGTTTCTGCGCGTAGATCGCCCCCGGCACCTGGAAGAAGAAGTAGCCAAGGAAGAACAGCGCGCCGAGCATCGACGACAGGCCCGGCGTGATCATCAAGTCGGCGGCCATCCCGGAGGCGGCGGCGAAACCGTAGTTGGCGCGGTCCAGGTACGCCAGGCTGTAGGTGATGAACACGATTGGCATGATGTACCACCAGCGGCGGGTGGCGAGCGTTGCGGTTTTCATGGGTGGTGCTCCTGAGCTTGTTGTTTTTGTCGCAGCAGGTAACGGTGATCGTTCCCACGCTCGGCGTGGGAATGCCTCAAGGGACGCTCCGCGTCCCCGTGACGCAGAGCGTCAGAGGCTGCGTTCCCACGCAGGAGCGTGGGAACGAGCAATATCCATCTCGGCTCTGGTGGGTAACCCTTCCATATCCCCCCGACTCTGCACCGCGCGGCTGCCAATCCAGTTGGCCCGTTGCACGGCGTCGGCAAAGCTGTGGTTTTCCAGGAGCGCGCTGATCATGCCGACGGCGAATCCGTCGCCGGCACCGACCGTGTCGACCACGGTTTGCACCGGCATACCGGCAACGAAACCTTGATCAAGATGCGTGCGGTAATAGGCGCCATGCGGCCCCAATTTGATCGCCACGGCTTCGACCCCCTGATCAAGGTAGAAGGCGGCGATGTCGGCCGGGTCTTCGAAACCTGTGAGCAGGCGACCTTCGCTCAGTCCCGGCAGCACCCAATGGGCGAGGGCGGCGAGGCGGTTGATCTCGGTGATCATCTGCTGCTCGCTGGCCCACAGGCTCGGGCGCAGATTGGGGTCGAACGACACGCTGCGCCCGGCTTCGCGCATGCGGGTCATCAGCTCGAACGACATCTGCCGCGCCGTTTCCGACAGCGCCGGAGGAATGCCGGTGGCGTGCAGATGCCGTGCCTCGAGCAAGTCGGGAACGATCGAGTGCGGCGACAGGTGACTGGCCGCCGAGCCACGGCGAAAGTACTCGACCACAGGATCACTGCCATCGTCGGTGCGCGACTTGAGCTGGAAACCGGTGGGGTGCGCGGGGTCGATGTCGACGTGACGGCAATCCAGGCCTTCTTTCTCCAGCGTGTCGATCACGAAGCGGCCCAGTGAATCGGCGCCGACCCGGCTCAGCCATGCCACGTTGAAACCCAGGCGTGACAGGCCAATGGCGACATTGCTGTCCGCCCCGGCAATGCGTTTATGGAAAGCGTTGACGCTGGCCAGGTCGCCGGTTTGCTCGGCGACGAACATCGCCATGGTTTCGCCGAACGAGAGGATATCGATCTCAGACATGGGCGTTCTCCAGCGACGATTGGCCGAGGTGGGCGAGGGTGCTGACGTGTTCGGAGGTCAGTTGCACCAGGTCCTCGCCTTGCAGCGGGTATTCGACAGCGCGCATGACGCCGTGGGCCATGTGCCGCAGCAACTGTTCCCACTGTTGCAGGTCGCTGGCGGCGGGCGGGATGGCGACCAGTTTGCCGTCGGTGCGGCGCATGACGGCTTTGCAATGCACATAACCGACGTGACGGCCGAGCAACCGGGCCGCGTTGGCGGCGGACTGGTCCTGCCACTGCCAGTTGCCGATATCGAAGGTCATTTTGATCGGCAGTTTGTGTCGCTCGACTTCATTGAAGAAACGCTGGAACGGTTCGATGCGGCCACCGTGCAAGGTCTGGTCGTTTTCCACCAGCAATTGCACCGGATGTTCGCCGAGTGTCCGGGCAAGGCTGTGCAAATCGCTGTTGTCGGTGAAATAACCCAACGACACTTTCAGCCATTTGGCGCCAAACGCCTGGGCACGTTGCAACGCGGTGATCAGTTGCGGATTGGGCTTGGATTGGCCGGCCAGCCACAATTCCATGGGCGAGGAATAGACGCTTTGCAGGCCCTCGGCCCGAGTCGCGTCGGCCAGGTGTGCGGGGTTCTCAAAGGTCAGCAGCTCTTCACGCCATTCGATGCGCGTGGCCCCGGCGGCGGCCAGTACGGCGATGAAACTGCCTTGGCCGCGCTGGCGCACCAGATCGGCGCCGTAGCTGGAAAGGCTGATGGAAACGGCGGGTTTGTTCATTGTTTTTCTACCTCTGAAACCGGTTTCATTTTTGTTCAAAAAAATAGTGGGTGACCTTCAGGGCCTCATCGCTGGCAAGCCAGCTCCCACAGGGGACATGTGTCGAACACAAATTTGATATCCAGCACAAATCCTGTGGGAGCTGGCTTGCCAGCGATGAGGCCATCACAGTCAACCCAAATTCCCAAGGGTCGACCCCCGCACAATCAACCGCGCCGAAAAATCCAGGTTCCGCACCGCCCCGTCATCCCCACGCAAGCGCTTGTGCAAACACTCAAACGCGCTGGCGCCAATCTCGGTGGTCGGCTGCGCGAGGGCCGTAATCCCGCTACCCACCAACGGGTACCAATCCAGATCATCCAGCGCAATCAGGCCGACGTCGTTAAACAGATCACACTGCAACTCGCGCAGCGCATGGGTACTGGCCAACGCCGCAATACCGTTCGCGCAAAACAGCGCTTTCGGGCCGGGGCCGGTTGTGCCGAGGAAGGTTTTGAGTTGTTCGGTCAGTTCGCTGCCGGTTTCGATAATGCTGCCTTGAAGGGCCGGGCGCAGGGCGATTTGCGCCTTGAAACTGCTGACCCGCTCAATCCGCGAACTGGTGCCGTCAAACGGTTCAGTCACCATCAACACATCGCGGTAGCCGCGTTCTTCAAGGTGTGTGAGGGCCATTTCGACGGCCGCCGAGTTATCCAGGCCGACGATGTCGCTGTCCAGGTTTTCGACTTTGCGATCCACCAGCACCATGGGCATTTCCCGGTGCAGTTTATGCAGTTCGTCGCGGTGATGGCCGAGGGTGTTCACGATCAGACCTTCGATGTTGTACGAGCGCAGCAGGGCCAGGTGCTGGCGTTCCTGCTCGTCGTCGCGGTCGGTGTTGCACACCACCAGGCTGTAGCCGTGCTTTCGGCAGGCGGTTTCTACCCCATGCATCACGGCGATTGAATAAGGGTTGCGAATATCGGCCACCAGCATGCCGATAAGACGGGTGCGCCCACGTTTGAGGCCGCGGGCCATCTGGTTCGGCCGATAGCCGAGTTCGGCAATTGACTGTTCGATGCGCCGGGCAATGGCGTCGGAAAGCAGGGCGCGGTCTTCGCCGATGAACCGCGAAACGCTGGCCTTGGAGACCTTGGCGTGTTCGGCCACGTCGAGCATGGTCACGCGGCTGCGCTGGGCGGCGGAGAAATCGTTCACGGTCTGAAACCTTCTTATTGGATTTATAAGGCTGAGCGCATAGCGCTGAAACCGGTTTCAGAAGACACCAAAATTGAATCTGTCGTCAAGTGTTCGATGAATCACAGTCCGACAAAAGCCGACCGATGGCGCTCAGCTCAGCAGGCTCAGCCAGGCTGAACCCAGCAGCAACAGGCCCATGCAGCGGTTGAAGCGTTGCATGGCAGGAGGTGAGCGCAACCAGCGTGCGGAACCGGCGCCAAGCAAAGCCCAAGCGCCGAGACACGGCAGCGATATCAAAAAAAACGCCAGCGACAGCGTCAGCACACGCGCCAAGCGGTTTTCACCGGTGCCGGCAAACACACTGACCACCGCCAGGGCCATCATCCAGGTTTTCGGGTTGATCCATTGCAGGCTCGCCGCGCCCAGCAGGCCCAGGCGCTTTTCGGCATTCTCGCAGGCAATTGACACGGCAGGGGCGCGGAAGATTTGCCAGGCCAGATAACTCAGCCACGCCACGCCGGCCCATTGCATGAGCGTTTGCAACAGCGGCCATTGGCTCAGCGTAGTCCCGGCGCCCGTGCCCACCAGCAACACCAGCAGCGCGGCGCTGGCACAGGCGCCAAGAATGATCGGAACAGCGGCGGACAAGCCGAATCGGGCGCTGTTGCTCAGCACCAGAATGTTGGTCGGGCCGGGAGTGATCGAAGCCACGAAGGCAAACAGCAAAAACGGCAGTAACGTCGGAAAAGAGGACAGCATCGCAGGCTAGCTCCGGTGAAGATCAGTGAACGTGATCTTCACCAACCAGGCGTTTATCTGTCTGGAAGATTTGAGCAGCGCTTGCGGTACAGCGCCGGCGTCAGACCGTAGGCGCGCACGAACCAGCGGCCCAGGTGACTCTGGTCGGCAAAACCCAACGTCATTGCCACCGTGGCCGGTTGTGCGCCTCGGGCGAGCATTCGACGCGCTGTGGCCAGGCGCAATTGCACCAGGTACGCGTGGGGCGCGATGCCGTAGGCAGCCTTGAAGGCGCGGGTCAGGCGAAAGCGGTCGACGCCGGTGGCGGCGGCCAGTTGGTCAAGGCCGATGTCCGTTTGTGCGTTGGCGTGCAGGTATTCCCGAGCCTTTTGCGCAACCAGGGGCAAGCGCGGATCTTCGCCATAGCGAGTGCGCCAATGCAGGTGGCAGGTCAGGCGTTCGAGCAAGCGATCGAGAGCGGTCTGGCGGACGATCTTCAGTTCACCACCGTGCAGTGTCTCAAAGGCAAGGCTGGTGGCGTGGGCCAGGCGCGAATCATTGGCCAGGGTGGTGGCGAAACTCAACTCGCTGTTGTCCGGGGCATCGTTGAACACGGCACCGAGTTCGCGCTGCAACCACTGCGGGTCGAGGTACAACATGCGATAGGTAAAACCGTCGGCGGTCGGCGCATCGCCGTCGTGAATATCGCCTGGTTCCAGCAAAAACACCTTGCCCGGCGTGCTCTGATGCCTGGCACGCCGACAATTGAACTGCTGCACCCCTTGTTCGGTAACGCCCACCAGATAACTGTCATGCCAGTGCGGATCATAGGCATGCCCCTCGAAATGCGCGCGCAGGGTCTCGATGCCGGTGTCGGCGTCCTGGGCCAGATCGAGCCAGTTGTGAGAAGTCATGCGGCACCTGCGAGGCGGAAATCACAGCTCATTTAACGTCTTTGAGGGAGACCATGACTAGAACGTTTGTGCAGGGATCAATTGAATAGCCCTGCCGCAATATTGATAGAAAACCCGAGAATCGAGGTATTGAACAGAAAACCGATCAACGACTGCGCCAGCACGATCTTGCGCAGATCCCGGGTCGCCACGCCAACATCCGATGTCTGCACCGCCACGCCGATGGTGAACGAGAAGTACAGAAAGTCCCAGTAGTTGGGCGTTGTCAGCCCTTCGGCAAAGCGCAGTGCTGGCTCCTTGCCTTCCCAGGTGTAAAACAGCCGCGCGTAATGCACGCTGAAAATCACCCCGATCAATAGCCACGAACCGATTACTGTCAGTGCGGTGAAGCCGTAATGCAGCAGTTTGCGGGTGGTTTCCAGGTCCCTGCTGCCGGCCAGTTCGACGGCAATGGTTGCCAGGCTGGCAATCGCCGCAATGCACACCACGAACAGCACCAGCCCGGCATTTTCGTCTTCGATGTCGGCAATGCGTTTGACGTCAGCCGCCTTGGAGCGCGCGGCAAGCCAGAACATCAGAATCAGGTAGGTCCAGACCCCGACGTTCCAGCCAATGAGGATTTTGCTGATGATTGAATCGGCCGGAACAAGGACCCCGGCCGCGACACCAAAGGTGGCGGCGGCGGACAGGCGTGGGTGCGTGTGGGTGAGGAAGGGCATGGAGGCTCAATGAGTCAAGGCATTGCAGACACCTTAGCCCAGCGCAGTCTGTTATGACCACAATCCGAAGACGATGAGATCCCTGTGGGAGCGGGCTTGCCCGCGATAGCGGAGTTACAGTCAACATAGATGTTGAGTGTGATGGCTTCATCGCGGGCAAGCCCGCTCCCACAGGGATTTGTGTTGGGTCAGGTTTATTTGGGGCGTTTACGCACCAGTTTCATCACCACCACAAAAAACACTGGCACAAACAGCACCGCCAACGTCGCGCTGATCATCCCGCCGATGACCCCGGTGCCGATGGCTTGCTGGCTCGCCGAGCTGGCGCCGGTGGCGATCGCCAGGGGCACCACGCCGAGGATGAATGCCAGCGATGTCATCACGATGGGCCGCAACCGCAGGCGCGCCGCTTGCAAGGTGGCGTCGAGCAGGTCGTGGCCTTCGTCGTACAGGCTCTTGGCGAACTCGATGATCAGGATCGCGTTCTTCGCCGACAGGCCAATGATGGTGATCAACCCGACCTTGAAGAACACATCGTTGGGCATCCCGCGCAGGGTTACCGCCAGCACCGCACCGAGCACACCCAGCGGCACCACCAGCAGCACCGACGTCGGAATCGACCAGCTCTCATACAGCGCCGCCAGGCACAGGAACACGATCAGCAGCGACAACCCGAGCAGGATCGGTGCCTGGCTGCCGGAAAGGCGTTCCTGCAACGACAGCCCGGTCCATTCCTGACCCAGTCCCACAGGCCCCAATGCCACCAGCCGTTCGATCTCGGCCATGGCTTCGCCGGTGCTGTGGCCGGGTGTCGGTTCGCCGGAAATGGCCACTGCCGGGTAACCGTTGTAGCGGGTCAATTGCGCCGGGCCTTGAATCCATTTGGCCTGGACGAAAGCCGAGAGGGGTACCATTTTTCCGCTGTTGTTTCGCACGTGGATCTTCAACAGGTCGTCAACCTGACTGCGTTGGTCGCCCTCGGCCTGCACCACAACGCGTTGCATCCGCCCTTGATTGGGGAAATCATTGATGTAGGTCGAACCGACGGCAGTGGACAGCACGCTGCCGATGTCGGCAAAGGACACGCCCAAGGCATTGGCCTGTTTGCGGTCGACGATCAATTGCACCTGCGGCGCTTCGGCCAGGGCGCTTTCGCGCACGTTCATCAGGATCGGGCTCTTTTCGGCGGCCGCCAGCAACTCGCTGCGGGCCTGCATCAACGTGGCGTGGCCGAGGCCGCCGCGATCCTGCAAGCGGAACTCGAAACCGCTGGAGGTACCGAGGCCGTCCACCGGAGGCGGCAGCACAGAGAAGGCCATGGCGTCCTTGATCTGGCTCAGGGCGATGTTGGCACGATCGGCAATTGAACTCGCCGAGTCATCGCTGCCACGTTGCGACCAATCCGTGAGTGTCGAGAACGCCAGCGCCGCGTTCTGCCCGCTACCGGAGAAGCTGAAACCGAGAATCACCACGCTGTCGCCGATACCCGGCTCACCGGCGTTATGCGCTTCGATCTGTTCTGCCACCTGCACGGTACGGTTCTTGGTGGCGCCGGGCGGCAACTGAATGTCGGTAATGGTGTAGCCCTGATCTTCCACCGGCAAAAACGAAGAGGGCAGGCGCGCGAAGCACAATCCCAGACCCACCAGCAGCACACCGTAGATCAACAGATAGCGGCCGGTGCGTTTGAGGGCATAGGCGACCCAGCCCTGATAGCGGTCGGTCAGTTGCTCGAAACGACGGTTGAACCAGCCAAAGAATCCGCTTTTTTCATGATGCTCACCCTTGGCGATCGGTTTGAGCAGGGTCGCGCACAGCGCCGGGGTCAGGGTCAGAGCAAGGAACGCCGAGAACAGGATCGAGGTGGCCATCGACAGCGAAAACTGCCGGTAGATCACCCCGACCGAACCCTGCATGAATGCCATCGGAATAAACACCGCGACCAGCACCAGGGTGATGCCGATGATCGCCCCGGTGATCTGCTTCATGGCTTTGCGCGTGGCGTCCTTGGGCGACAGGCCCTCGTTGGCCATGATTCGCTCGACGTTCTCCACCACCACAATGGCGTCGTCGACCAGGATACCGATGGCCAGCACCATGCCAAACATGGTCAGCACGTTGATCGAGAAACCCAGCGCGAGCATCGTCGCAAAGGTGCCCATCAGCGCCACCGGCACCACCAGCGTCGGGATCAGCGTGTAGCGGATGTTTTGCAGGAACAGAAACATCACGGCGAACACCAGCAACATCGCCTCGCCGAGGGTGTAGACCACTTTGGTGATGGAGACTTTGACGAACGGCGAGGTGTCGTAGGGAATCTTGTATTCGACGTTCGCCGGGAAGTAGCGCGACAGCTCGTCCATCTTCGCCCGCACCAGTGTCGCGGTGTTCAGGGCATTGGCCCCGGGCGAGAGTTGCACGCCGACGGCGGTCGACGGCTTGCCGTTCAGGCGCGTGGAAAACTGGTATTCCTGGCTGCCGATCTCGACTCGCGCGACATCGCCGATGCGCACCGTCGAGCCATCGGGATTGGCCTTGAGCACGATGTCGGCGAATTCTTCCGGCGTCGATAACTGGCCTTTGACCAGAATGGTCGCGGTGATTTCCTGGCTGCTGCGGCTCGGCAAATCACCGATGCTGCCGGCCGAGACCTGGGCGTTCTGGGCGACGATGGCCGCGTTGACATCCGCCGGGGTGAGGTTGAAACCGATCAGCTTCTGCGGGTCGATCCAGATGCGCATCGCTCGTTCGGCGCCATACAGCTGCGCCTTGCCGACGCCGTCCAGGCGCTTGATCTCGTTCATCACGTTGCGCGCCAGATAATCGCTGAGCGCCACGTCGTCGAGCTTGCCGTCGCTGGAGGTGAGGGTGATCAACAACAGGAAACCGGCGGAGACTTTTTCTACCTGCAAACCCTGCTGGTTCACCGCTTGCGGCAGACGCGACTCCACGACTTTCAGGCGGTTTTGCACATCCACCTGGGCCATTTCCGGGTCGGTGCCGGGCTGGAACGTCGCCTTGATCGTGGCGCTGCCGAGGCTGCTTTGCGATTCGAAATACAGCAGGTGATCAGCACCGTTGAGTTCTTCCTCGATCAGGCTGACCACGCTTTCGTCCACGGTCTGCGCTGACGCGCCCGGGTACACCGCGTAGATTTCGATTTGCGGCGGCGCGACATCGGGGTACTGCGCCACCGGCAACTGCGGGATGGCCAGGGCACCGGCCAGCAGGATGAACAGGGCGACCACCCAGGCAAACACCGGGCGGTCGATAAAAAACTGCGGCATATACAAGCGTCCTGCTTACTGGCCAGAAACCTGGGCAAGTGGAAGAGGGGAGTCGTCGATCTGCACTTTCTCGCCGGGGCGGGCATGTTGCAGGCCTTCGGTGACGATGCGGTCGCCCGGTTTGAGACCGCGGGTGACGACCCAGCGGTCGTTCTGCACTTGGCCCAATTCCACCGGTTGCTGGCTGATGCGCTGTTCAGCGTCGAGCAGCAGCACTTGCGCAATACCGGCGCTGTCACGCTGGATCGCCCGCTGCGGCACGCTGATACCTTGTTGATTGACCGCTTGCTCCAGGCGCACGCGCACGAAACTGCCGGGCAACAGGTCAAGGTCGGGGTTGGGGAATTCGCTGCGCAAAATGATCTGGCCGGTACCCGGGTCGACCGTGATATCGCTGAACAGCAATTTGCCCGGCAACGGATAGAGGCTACCGTCGTCCTGAATCAGCGTGGCTTTGGCCTGTCCTTGACCGACTTCTTCAAGCTGGCCGGAGCGGAATGCGCGGCGCAGGTCATTGAGTTCACGGGTCGATTGGGTCAGGTCGGCGTGAATCGGATTGAGTTGCTGAATCAATGCCAGCGGCGTGGTTTCGTTCTGCCCGACCAGCGCGCCTTCGGTGACCAGCGCACGGCCGATGCGTCCGGAAATCGGTGCGGTGACGGTGGCGTATCCGAGGTTCAGCCTGGCACGTTCAACCGCAGCTTTGCTGGCGGCGACATCGGCGGCGGTCTGCCGTGCGTTGGCCCGCGCATTGTCGTAATCCTGACCGCTGATGGCCTTGTCGTCGATCAACTGGGCGTAGCGCTGTTCCTGCAGTTTCGCCTGGAACGCATTGGCTTCGGCTTTGCGCAGCGCGGCTTCGGCGCTATCGAGGTCAGCCTTGAACGGCGCCGGGTCAATGCGGAACAGCACGTCGCCTTTTTTCACGTCGCTGCCTTCGCGGAAGGTGCGTTGCAGGACCACGCCCGCCACTCGGGCACGCACTTCAGCAATGCGCGGCGCGGCAATACGCCCGCTCAATTCGCTGCTGATCGACAGCGGTCGGGCTTCGATGGTTTCGATGCGAACGCTGGCCAAGGGTGGCTGTTCCTCGGCGATCGAGGACTTGTCGCACGCGCTCAACGTCAACGCCAGGGCCAAAAGGCTCAGCCTGGCAAGCAGTTTCTTTGACATGAATTACCCCAATAATGACCCCCCAGCATCCTACTGGGCGTCGGCGAGGGTAGCGGTGAAGCTTTGTAGGCGCTGTGTGAAATTGTGTAAGGGTTTTACTCAGGAGTGTGTGTGGGCGTATATCCTTCAAGCCTTGAATCTTTTTGCGCCTGTCAGGCCGCTATCGCTGGCAAGCCAGCTCCCACAGTGGTTGAGGCTGCACACACAATTTGTGTTCACATCAGACCCTGTGGGAGCTGGCTTGCCAGCGATTAGGTCCTGACTGGCGCCACTGCACTTCTGGAAACACCCCATGCCCAACATCCTCCTGGTCGAAGACGACACCGCCCTCGCCGAACTGATTGCCAGCTATCTGGAGCGCAACGGTTATTCCGTCAGCGTGATCGGCCGCGGCGATCATGTGCGCGAGCGTGCGCGGCTCAATCCGCCGGACCTGGTGATCCTCGATCTGATGCTGCCAGGCCTCGATGGCCTGCAAGTCTGCCGCTTGTTGCGTGCCGATTCGGCGGCGCTGCCGATTCTGATGCTCACCGCCCGCGACGACAGCCACGATCAGGTGCTGGGGCTGGAAATGGGCGCTGACGATTACGTCACCAAGCCGTGCGAACCGCGGGTTCTGCTGGCACGGGTGCGCACGTTGCTGCGGCGCAGCAGCCTCAGCGAGCCGCAAACCGCCAACGACCGGATCCTCATCGGCAATTTGTGCATCGACCTGTCCGAGCGCACCGTGACCTGGCGCGGTCAGTCGGTGGAAATGTCCAGCGGCGAGTACAACCTGCTGGTGGTGCTGGCCCGGCATGCCGGTGAAGTGCTGAGCCGTGACCAGATCCTGCAACGCTTGCGCGGCATCGAGTTCAACGGCACCGACCGCTCGGTGGACGTGGCGATCTCCAAGCTGCGGCGCAAGTTCGACGACCACGCCGGCGAGGCGCGCAAGATCAAGACCGTGTGGGGCAAGGGTTACCTGTTCAGCCGTTCCGAGTGGGAATGCTGAGGCCATGTTCAGAATCCTCTTTCGTCTGTACCTGGTGACCATCGTCTCGTTCAGCGCGGCGATTTACTTGGTGCCGGACCTGGTGATCAAGGTTTTCCACGAGCGATTCATCACTTACAACCTCGATTACTCCCGAGGCTTGCAAACCCTCATCGTCAAACAATTCAAAGCCGTGCCGACCGAGCAGTGGCCTGCGCTGGCAGCGGAAATGGACGGTGAGTTCAAACCGTTGCACATTGTGCTCAGCAGCATGGATGACCCCGGGCTGTCCGTGGATGAGCAGCAACGTTTGCAGCGTGGTGAGAACGTGGTGCGCGTGGGCGATTGGGGCTGGCGTACCCTGGCGGTGGCGCCGCTGAATGAACGCACCGTGGTGCACATGGTGGTGCCGCCGGATCCGATGGATGTCAGCCTGTTGTACTGGAGCATCAACGTGCTGATCGGCGCGACCATGCTGGCGTGCCTGTTGCTGTGGTTGCGCCCGCACTGGCGCGATCTGGAACGCCTGAAAAGCGCCGCTGAACGTTTCGGCAAGGGCCATCTGAGCGAGCGCACGCAGATTGCCCCGAGTTCCAACATCGGCAGCCTGGCCAATGTGTTCGACACCATGGCCGGCGACATCGAAAACCTGTTGAACCAGCAGCGTGACCTGCTCAATGCGGTCTCCCATGAATTGCGCACGCCGCTGACACGCCTGGACTTCGGCCTGGCGTTGGCGCTGTCCGATGACCTGCCAGCCGCCAGCCGTGAACGCCTGCAAGGATTGGTCGACCACATCCGCGAACTCGATGAGTTGGTGCTGGAGCTGTTGTCCTACAGTCGCCTGCAAAATCCGGCACGGATACCGGAGCAGGTCGAGGTGTCGCTGGACGAATTCATCGACAGCATTTTGGGCAGTGTCGATGACGAACAATCGCCAGACATCGTCATCGACGTACTGCTGCATGGTCAGCTCGAACGCTTCACCCTCGACCCGCGGCTGACCGCCCGCGCACTGCAGAACCTGTTGCGCAACGCCATGCGCTACTGCGAAAAACGTATCCAGGTCGGCGTCCAGGTGTGTCCCAAAGGCTGTGAAATCTGGGTGGATGATGACGGCATCGGTATTCCGGACGACGAGCGCGAACGAATCTTCGAACCGTTCTATCGGTTGGATCGCAGTCGTGATCGGGCTACGGGCGGGTTTGGTCTGGGGCTGGCGATCAGTCGCAGGGCGCTGGAGGCGCAGGGTGGCACGTTGACCGTAGAGGCCTCGCCGTTGGGTGGGGCGAGGTTTCGGTTGTGGTTGCCGACGCCATCCTGAAACGACTCGTACAGGGTTATGCGCTGAGCCGGTCGCGCAGTGATTTGGCCATGCCTTCCAGGTCGGTCATGGAATTACGCCCGATCAGCATCCACGCGTGTTGCATATCCGCCCAATAGACAATGTTCATGCCATGTCGACGCTCCCGGGCGATAGGCCGGCCGCCGCTGTTGGAGCGGGTGATGCATAGCGCCAACGGGCCGTGGAGCGGATCGAGGTAGGTGATCTGGGCGATAGGCACGCCATCGTATTCAAGAATTTGCGCACGCTTGAGTTCGGCGCGAGGCAAGGCCAGTTGCGCCGGCGCAATGCTCAGGTCCAGGCTGGCCTCGATCGTGCGCAATTGCGTGCGCTGGGTGGCTTCATCGTTGGGCAAATGGTCGAGGGTTTGCGGAATGTACAGGACCATGTAGTCAGCCACCAACTGGCGCCAGTTATCGTTCTGCTGACTGGCTTGCCAAGCGAGGAACAGACGATCCGCCAGCACACCGGTCACCAGAAATCCGGCTGCCGCCGCGAGAAACCTGCGCCGATTGAGGGGCTGGCGGGCGGGCGATGGCAGGGTATCGAGCATCGCTTGCAGACGATCCACCGGGGCCTGTCGCTCCAACTCGTCGTAGGCCGACTTGAACGGCAGGCTGCTGCGGTTCAGCCATTGCAGGCGCAGGCCGAGCATCGGGTCTTCGGCCACGGCGGCGTCGATGCGCTGGCGTTCCTGGCTATCGAGCTGATTGTCGAGGTACGCCACCAGTTGCTCGTCCGTGGGGTTCACGTTCATCGACGTTCTCCGTGAGTGGAGGGGTTCGGTACAGCTTGCAAGGGCGGGTACTCGGCCAGTTTGGCCCGGGCAGTGGCCAGGCGGCTCATTACGGTACCGATCGGCACTTGCAGTACTTCGGCGACTTCGCGGTAGGACAAGCCTTCGACATAGGCCAGAAATACTGTTTCGCGCTGGGTTTCCGGCAGCGCATCGACCCGGCGGATGACTTGCGCCGCCATGACATGGGTTTGCGCTGCGTACTCACCGTCGAACGACAACACCTGTTCACCCTCTATCGTGCCTTGCCCCTGACGCACCCGGCGCGCGCGTATTTCATTGAGCCAGATCGAATGCAGAATGCTCATCAGCCAATGGTCCATGCGCGTACCCGGCGCAAACTGCGCGGCCCGTTCCAGCGCCCGCACGCAGGTTGCCTGCACCAGGTCTTCGGCGACATGCCTTTGTCGGGACAACAGCAACCCGTAACGCCACAATCGCGCCAGATGCTGGCCCAGTTCTGCCCGTATTGCCTGATCGCTGGCGATAGCGACCTCCGCGTATTCGATAAGTCAGGTTTTCGATGAGTCGTTGATGGCTTCGGCCAGGTCCTGGTATTCCTCGCAAGTGGTATTGCCGCATATCGATTTGATCTGCTGCAACTGCTCCTGTGCGAGAGCCAGTTGACCCTTGATCACATAGGCTTCACCCAGGTACTCGCGGACCTGTGCATAGTGAGGATCGAGTTTTACCGATTGCAGGTAATAACCGATACCTTCGTCGGTGCGCCCCAGTTTACGCGTGGTGTACCCTCGATAGTTCAAAGCCTTGGCGGTATCGGGCTGCTTGAGCGTATCGAGCAGCGCCAGGGCCTCCTCATAGCGCCCGTGTTTGGCCAGTTGATAGGCGTAATCGGTGCGGTCGGCGTCCGAGACAAGCTTGCTGGTTTGCTTGACGCATTTCTGCGCCTTGGTATCGAACACCTGATCTCTGGGGCACTGCGGCTTGGCGGGTGTGTCTTCCTCGCCGTTGGCCCATGCCTGTGAACCGGACAGCACGACAGCAAGCATCAACGGTGCCGAAAGAATCGAAAAGCGGCTATTCATCGGTATAGCTCCATGGCTGTCAGGGTTGTGGCATCGAACGGACCGAAAGAGGCTGTCATGATGTGAACACGCCAGCGCGAACAATTATTCATTGGTATGTGCTGTTTTAAGAAAAGCACAAATCAGGTGCCAGTGCGGCCTGTCGCTAGCGGGCTGGCTCTCACTTCGGACCTGCGGCGTACACAAAACCCTGTGGGGCTGGCTTGCCAGCGATGAGGCCCGGCAATACACCAAATGACTTGAGTTGGTCCCGCTTTTGGCCGAAACCCTGCCTTACTGCCCGCCATCACGCCTTGGTATAGTTCAGGCCTCTTTTTTGCCCGGTAAAGGATCACTAGCATGTCTCAATACACCGCGTTCACCGTCGAACTGGTCGATAAAATTGCTCATGTGCAGATCAATCGTCCGGAAAAGATCAACTCGATGAATGCTGCGTTCTGGAGCGAAATCGTCGAGATTTTCCAGTGGGTCGATGACACCGACGAAGTGCGCGTGGTGGTCCTCAGCGGCGCAGGCAAGCATTTCTCCTCGGGTATCGACCTGATGATGCTGGCCGGCGTGGCCAATGAGTTGGGCAAGGATGTGGGGCGCAACGCTCGCCTGCTGCGCCGCAAGATTCTCAACCTGCAAGCGTCCTTCAACGCCGTCGACAATTGCCGCAAACCGGTACTCGCGGCCATCCAAGGCTATTGCCTGGGGGGCGCCATCGACCTGATCGCCGCGTGCGACATGCGTTACGCCGCCGAAGACGCACAATTCTCGATCAAGGAAATCGACATCGGCATGGCCGCCGACGTCGGTACGCTGCAACGCTTGCCGCGGATCATCGGTGACGGCATGCTGCGTGAACTGGCTTACACTGGTCGCACGTTCGGCGCCGAAGAAGCACGCGGCATGGGCCTGGTCAATCGCGTCTACAGCGACACCGCCAGCCTGCTCGACGGCGTCATGGGCGTCGCCCGGGAAATTGCGAGCAAGTCGCCGATTGCGGTCACCGGCACCAAGGCGATGATCAGCTATATGCGCGATCACCGCATTGATGACGGTCTCGAATACGTCGCCACCTGGAACGCCGCCATGCTGCAATCCACTGACTTGCGCGTGGCCATGGCCGCCCATATGAGCAAACAGAAACCCGAATTTCTGGATTGATTGAAAATGACTCCACGCTGGACCACTGCAGTACTGGACACCGACCAACCCGGCGGCTGGGCCGTGGCGCGCAGCCCGGAAGGCTTTATGTTCGATGACAATGGCGCGCTGTTTCCCCGTGAATGGCTCAAGCGTCAGGACTTGTCGATTCTCGCCGAGCACGGCATCGGCCACCTCGACGGCGAACCGGTGTTCCTGCTGGAGTTGCGCAGTCACAGCGAAGTGCCGGGTTGCAACTGGAAGGGCCTGCGGGCGTTCATGCTTGAAGGCGATCACACGCTGTACAAGGTGCTTGGTTACGCAGCGCAGATTGGCACCTGGGCCCGTGAGCATCGTTTTTGCGGTAACTGCGGCCAGGCCATGACACAAGTGCCGCGCGAACGGGCGATGTATTGCCAGCCGTGCGATTTGCGCAGCTATCCACGGATTTCGCCGAGCATGATCGTGCTGGTGACCCGGGGTGATGAAGTGCTGCTGGCACGTTCGCCACGGTTCGTCAGCGGGGTCTACAGCACCTTGGCGGGGTTCGCCGAACCGGGGGAGTCGGCTGAGGATTGCCTGATTCGCGAGGTGCGGGAAGAGGTGCGGATCGAGGTGAAGAACATCCAGTACATGGGCAGCCAGTGCTGGCCGTTCCCGCATTCGATGATGCTCGGCTTTCATGCCGAATATGCCGGTGGGGACATTGTCTGTCAGGAAGACGAGATCGAAGACGCCCAGTGGTTCAACGTGCACGAGCTGCCGCCGTTGCCGGCGTCACGCTCGATTGCCCGTTACCTGATCGATGTCTACGTGGCCCGGCGATTAGGCCACGCTGAACCAGTGTTGCCAGGCTAGCCGCACGGTCAGCCCGAGCACCACGGTGATGAACACCGGACGTATGAACTTTGCACCGCCGCTGATGGCGGTGCGGGCGCCGAAGAACGCGCCGACCATCAACGACGAGCCCATGCTCAGGCCGATGATCCAGTCCACCTGGCCGGAAAAAATGAAGATCGACAGCGCCGCCGCGTTACTGACGAAGTTCATGCTGCGTGCTACGCCACTGGCCTTCACCAGATCGATGGGGTAGAGCAACAGGCTGCTGACGGTCCAGAACGCCCCCGTACCGGGACCTGCCACGCCATCATAAAAACCGAGGCTGAAACCCTGGGTCGATTGCCATTTTTTCTTGATGGGCGCGTTGTTGTCTGACGGCGCTTTCGGCGTGCCGCCAAACAACAGATATAGACCACAGGCAAAGACGATCACCGGCAGCATCTTGTTCAGCCACTCGGCGGGCAGGTAATGCGCGACCACCGCACCGCTCAGCGCGCCGACCAGGGTGCCGACAATGGCGTGTATCCATTGCCCTGGATGAAACAGTTTGCGGCGATAGAAGGTGAAACTGGCGATGGCCGAGCCGAAAGTCGAGCTGAGTTTGTTGGTGCCCAGCACAAGGTGCGGCGGCAGGCCAGCGGTGAGCAAGGCCGGGGTGGTCAACAGGCCACCGCCGCCGGCAATGGCATCGATGAAACCGGCAACAAAAGCGACTGCGGCCAGAATGGCCAGGGTGGTGAGGTCAACGCTGAGTTCGAAAGGCATGGAATCGGCTTAATCGGCGGGTGCAGCAAAGGACTGCGGGGAAGGGCCGATATCTTACCTATATCCAGGTTCTGCGGCGACTGGTCTGGCCCTGTCGTCGGAGCGCCTGGGACGCAAAGCGTCCCGGGCTGCGTTCCCACGCAGAGCGTGGGAACGATCATTAAAGGGTCAGCAAGCTCGCGCCTGC
>NZ_RCOE01000058.1:214-24981 GCF_004321495.1 Pseudomonas sp. Sample_10 | reverse complement strand
GTTCCCACGCAGAGCGTGGGAACGATCATTAAAGGGTCAGCAAGCTCGCGCCTGCATTTGGAGCGGCGTTTTCTGATCGTTCCCACGCTCTGCGTGGGAATGCCTCAAGGGACGCTCAGCGTTCCAATGGCACGCAAAGCGTCCCGGGCTGTGTTCCCACGCAGAGCGTGGGAACGATCATTAAAGGGTCAGCAAGCTCGCGCCTGCATTTGGAGCGGCGTTTTCTGATCGTTCCCACGCTCTGCGTGGGAATGCCTCAAGGGACGCTCAGCGTTCCAATGGCACGCAAAGCGTCCCGGCCTGTGTTCCCACGCAGAGCGTGGGAACGATCAATAGGCCACCGTGCTGGTTTGGAGCGGTGTTTACAAGCCCAGATCCGACAAGCCCGGGTGATCATCAGGGCGACGGCCCAGCGGCCAATGGAATTTGCGCTCGCTTTCCTTGATCGGCATGTCGTTGATGCAGGCAAAACGATGGGCCATCAATCCGTCCTCGTTGAACTCCCAGTTTTCGTTGCCGTAGGAGCGGAACCAGTTGCCAGAATCGTCGTGCCATTCATAGGCATAACGCACGGCGATGCGATTGTCGGTGAACGCCCACAGCTCCTTGATCAACCGATAATCCAGTTCCTTGGCCCACTTGCGCGTCAGAAAGCCTTTGGCTTCTTCTCGGTTGTAGGCGAACTCGGCGCGGTTGCGCCACCGAGTGTCCAGGGTGTAAGCCAGCGACACGCGCTCAGGATCGCGGGAGTTCCAGCCGTCTTCGGCGAGGCGGACTTTTTCGATGGCCGATTCACGGGTGAATGGCGGCAATGGCGGACGAACTTCGGCATTAGACATATCAAGTCTCCGTATACAATCAAGTTAAAACACGTTGTCGGGCTTGGTTAAGTTGTTACAGGTCCAATAACTTTCGCGCCATGCATTGCGCATTATCGGCGGCACTGTGATCACCCATGACAAGCGCCAAGGTAATGGCACCATCGATCAGGATCAGCAGCTGTCTGGCCAGACTCTGCGGATCCTTGGCACCATATTCGGTACACAGCTCGCACACGTAGTCGAGCAGCTTTTGTTTGTGGTCTTTGGCGACCAGCCGGACCGGGTCTTGCGGGTCGCCGGTTTCACCGCTGGTGTTAATGAACGCGCAGCCGCGAAAGCCTTCAGAGTCAAACCAGGACTTGAGCACGCTGAACAGATTGAGCAGGCGGTCCGCCGGGGTCCGGGCTTTGCCGACTTCAGTTCTGTACCAGTGCATCCAGCGTTCGTCACGGCGTTGCAGGGCGGCGACGACCAGCTCCTCCTTGTTGGCGAAGTAGCGGTAAATGCTCTTTCTGGAGACGCCGGCGGTTTTCACCAGAAGATCCATGCCAGTGGCAGCGATGCCACTTTTGTAGATCAACTTTTCGGTGACATCCAGAATGATGTCGCGTGTGTCATTGCTAGTGATTTCGTTCATGTGGCAAAGAGTAGAACGATCGTTCTTCTTGGTCAAATGTTTTTCCATTGCCCATAAAACCGCCATCGCTGGCAAGCCAGCTCCCACAGGGAAATGCGTTCAACCTGTGGGAGCTGGCTTGCCAGAGATAGCGTCATTATGGACACCCACAAGACCCGAGCCGATCCATGGTGTAAGCTCTCAAACTCTCTGGATTCGACCCATTGCGAGCCCTATGCCGTCGCTTTTCAAACGCTCCCTGCTGCCTAAACTGCGCAGTTTTCCGCTGACCGCCGATGCCGTCACCTTCCTCAGCGGCGCCGCCGAGTTCCGTCGTTGCCTGCTGGAAAAAATCGCCAGCGCCACCCAGCGTATCTATATCGTTGCGCTGTACCTGCAACAGGATGAGGCCGGCCAGGAAATACTCGATGCCTTGCACGCGGCCAAACTGGCGCGTCCGCAGCTGGACGTGGTGGTGGTCGTCGACTGGCTGCGCGCGCAGCGCGGTTTGATCGGTGCCGGCAAGCAACCGGGCAATTCGGCCTGGTATCAGGAGATGACCCGCACTCATGCCAGCGAAGTGCCGGTGTATGGCGTGCCGGTGCAAACCCGCGAGCTGTTCGGCGTGTTGCATTTGAAGGGCTTCATCATCGATGACTGCGTGATTTACAGCGGCGCCAGCCTGAACAACGTCTACTTGCACAAGCTCGACAAGTACCGCTACGACCGTTATCACCTGCTGCACAACCGTGCGCTGGCCGATTCCATGCACCACCTGGTTCAACACGGTCTGGTGGCTTCCAAAGCGGTGCATCGCCTCGACCTGCCGAACCTGCCGACCACCCGCAGCCTGCGCAATGACATCGGCGATCTGCGCAGCCGTCTCAAGCACGCTGCGTACGACACTACCCAGGGCTCCACGGACAAGAGCGGTCTGTCTGTCAGCCCGTTACTGGGCGTGGGCAAGAACAATCCGTTGAGCCGGGTGATTGGCGAGCTGATCGGCAGCGCCCAGCATCAACTGACCATCTGCACGCCATACTTCAACCTGCCATTGGCCGTAACCCGGGATATCAACCGGGCGCTGGCGCGGGGTGTGAAGATCGATATCGTGGTCGGCGACAAGACCGCCAACGATTTCTATATTCCACCGAGCGAACCGTTCAAAGTGATTTCGGCGCTGCCATATCTCTACGAGATCAGCCTGCGCCGATTCGCCAAGCGCCATCAGCGCAACATCGACAGCGGTCAGTTGAACCTGCATCTGTGGAAGGATGGCGACAACACCTACCATCTCAAAGGCATGTGGATCGACCAGCGTTACACCTTGCTGACCGGCAACAACCTCAACCCGCGAGCGTTTCGCCTCGATCTGGAAAACGCCTTGCTGATTGATGACCCAAAGGGCGAGTTGTTGGTGCCGCGCCGTGCGGAGTTGGCGCAGATTTTCCAGCACACCCGGCGCATCGAGCGTTTTGGGGACCTGGAAACATTGCCGGACTACCCGGCGGGGGTGGCGAAGTTTCTCAAGCGTGTGAGCCGGGTGAGGGTTGAGCGGTTGCTGTACCGCATTCTTTGAATGTGTGGCGTGGCCACTGGCGCAATCGCGAGCAGGCTCGCTCCTACAGGGGATGCAGTGCGCTAATATGCCCGCCATTCAAACAAGATCAGGGCTTGTCTCGCTCAATGTCCGAAAAAGACACCATCTCCATCCAACTGGTGCGTGAAGCGCTGTTGCAAAGTTGCGCCCCGGGCGTTTTGACCGACGAGGTGTTGCACAAGGTCGGCATCGAGCCGTTGTTGTTGAACAGCAGCACCGCACGGGTTCCCGCCACGGCGTACGCTCGACTTTGGCGATTGCTGGCGCGGCGCGGGGACGATGAGTTTTTCGGCATGGACCCGCGCAAGCTCAAGTCCGGCAGTTTCGAATTTCTGTGCCGCTGCGCCATGATTCAGCCGAATGTCGCGGCGGGCCTGACCAGCGGCCTGGGCTTTTTGTCTTTGATGCTCGAATGCATGCCCGCCGAGTTGGTGCGCCAGCAAAGCCTGGCGGAAATCGTACTGCTGGAAAACGATCACGAGCCGCGCCGCGCCTTTACCTATTTCACTTACTGGATGATCGTGCACGGCGTGGCGTGCTGGTTGGCGGGGCGGCGGATTCCGATCCTGGCCATCGAATTGCGCTGCCCCAGGCCGGACTTCTGTGATGACTATCAGGTGATGTTCTCCGAAAACCTGCGGTTCGACCGTCCACGCACGCGGATGATTTTCTCTGCCGATTGCCTCGATCTGCCGATCAAGCGTACAGCGGAAGAACTCAAACGCTTCCTGGCTCATGCGCCGGCCAACATCCTGGTCAAATATCGCGATCCGCAAAGCCTGGCCAGCCGTATCAAGCACGACCTGCGGCAATTGCCCGCCGAGCAATGGCCAGAAACCGAAGCGCTGGCACAACGCCTGTGCATGTCCGCTTCGACCCTGCGGCGCCGCTTGGCCGAAGAAGGTCAGACGTATCAAGCGCTCAAGGACAGCGTGCGCAAGGAACTGGCGATTGTCTGGCTGGCCGAGCCGAGCATCAGCTTCGCCGAGATTGCCACACGGCTGGGTTTTGCCGATGCGAGTTCGTTCTACAAGGCGTTTCGCAAGTGGTCGGGGTCCAATCCGGGTCATTATCGGAGTTTGATTCTCAACGAAGCGAGCTAGACACTGATCGTTCCCACGCTCTGCGTGGGAATGCCTCAACGGACGCTCCGCGTTCGGCTTTGGATGGGACGCAGAGCGTCCCGGGGTGCATTCCCACGCGGAGCGTGGGAACGATCATTGCGCCAGGTGGGATCTTGGCCAAACCAGTCAAGCAACTTGATAACTTTGACCATTGCCCCGCACACCGTGCAGAGCGAGTATTTCCCTGTTGTTTACGGTTCCCCCAACCAATAAAAAACAAAGGGATTCTGGCAATGCGCGATTACTTGTCTGCTGTTTCACAGTTCGATTATCAGCACACCGTCGACGCTGCACTCGCGGGCGATCTGACCGCCCTCAATGCCTGCGTCGAATGTTGCGACCGGCATGCGTTGCCCGGGCGGATCGCATTGTTTTGGGAGGGACGCGACGGCGCCAGCGCCACGTACACCTTCACCGATCTGCAAGACAAAGCCGCGCGCTTTGCCAATTTCCTGTTGGCCCAAGGCGTAAAAAAAGGCGACAAGGTCGCCGGCCTGTTGCCACGTAACATCGAATTGCTCATTACCGTGTTTGCCACCTGGCGCATTGGCGCGGTCTACCAGCCGCTGTTCACCGCGTTCGGCCCCAAAGCCATTGAACACCGCCTCGGCTGCTCCGGCGCCAAAGTGGTGGTCACCGACGCGGTCAATCGCTCAAAACTCGCCGAAGTCGCCGAATGCCCGACCATCGTCACCGTCGCAGGCGCAAAAGGCCAAGGCATCGTACGGGGCGATTTCAGCTTCTGGGCCGAACTGGCCAACTATTGCAACGATTGCGAACCGGTGATGCTGAGCGGCGAAGACCCGTTCCTGCTGATGTTCACCTCCGGCACCACCGGCCCGTCGAAAGCGCTGTCGGTACCCCTGAAGGCCATCGTCGCGTTCCAGAGCTACACCCGCGACGCCGTGGATCTGCGGCCCGAAGACGCATTCTGGAACGTTGCCGACCCGGGTTGGGCCTACGGCATCTATTTCGGTGTCACCGGGCCGATGTCGATGGGGCATCCGATCACGTTTTACGATGGCCCGTTCACCCTCGAAAGCACCTGCCGTGTCATCAACAAATACGGCATCACCAATCTCACCGGCTCGCCGACCGCTTATCGTCTGTTGATCGCCGGCGGTGATGAGTTCGCCAAGTCGATCAAGGGCA
Source organism: Pseudomonas sp. Sample_10 (assembly GCF_004321495.1). Lineage (NCBI taxonomy): Bacteria > Pseudomonadati > Pseudomonadota > Gammaproteobacteria > Pseudomonadales > Pseudomonadaceae > Pseudomonas > Pseudomonas sp. Sample_10. Next base: position 19,668 of record NZ_RCOE01000058.1, on the reverse strand, counting down.
AGCTGCGTATCGTCAGCAGCGCCGGTGAGCCGTTGAACCCGGAAGTGATCCGCTGGTTCGCCGATCAGCTTGGCGTGGTCATTCATGACCACTACGGCCAGACCGAACTGGGCATGGTGCTGTGCAACCACCACGCACTGGAACATCCGATCCACATGGGCGCCGCCGGTTTTGCCTCGCCGGGTCACCGCATCGTGGTGCTCGATGATGAATACAACGAACTGGGTGTCGGCCAGCCGGGCATTCTGGCGATCGACCGGACCCAGTCGCCGATGTGCTGGTTCGCCGGCTATGAAGACGCGCCGACCAAGGCCTTCGTCGGCCATTACTACTTGAGCGGCGACACCGTCGAGTGGAATCCGGATGGCAGCATCAGCTTCGTCGGCCGTAGCGATGATGTGATCACCACTTCAGGCTACCGCGTCGGCCCGTTCGACGTGGAAAGCGCGCTGATCGAACACCCGGCGGTGGTCGAAGCCGCGGTGGTCGGCAAGCCCGATCCGGAACGCACTGAGCTAGTCAAAGCCTTCGTCGTGCTCAGCGCGCAATATCGTGCCGCGCCGGAGTTGGCCGAAGAGCTGCGCCAACATGTACGCAAGCGCCTGGCGGCGCACTCGTACCCCCGTGAAATCGAATTTGTCAGCGAGTTGCCGAAAACCCCAAGCGGCAAATTGCAGCGCTTTATCTTGCGCAACCAGGAAATCGCCAAGGCTCAAGAGGCCGCGGCGAAGAACGTTTCAGCTTGAATCCAAGGAAACAATGATGCAGATCCAAAACAAGGTTTTTCTCGTCACTGGCGGCGCGTCCGGCCTCGGTGCCGCCACCGCTGAAATGCTGGTCGCCGCCGGCGCCAAGGTGATGCTGGTGGACATGAACGCCGAAGCTGTCGCGGCGCAGGCCCAGCGCCTGGGCGCGCAAAGTGTGGTCGCGGACATCAGCAACGAAGCAGCGGCTGAAGCGGCGGTGCAGGCCACGGTCAAAACCTTCGGCGGCCTCAACGGTCTGGTCAACTGCGCCGGCATCGTGCGTGGCGAGAAGATCCTCGGCAAAAACGGTCCGCACGCGCTGTCCAGTTTCAGCCAGGTGATCAACGTCAACCTGATCGGCAGCTTCAACATGCTGCGCCTGGCCTCGGCGGCGATTGCCGAAACCGAAGCGGACGCCGATGGCGAGCGTGGCGTGATCATCAACACTGCGTCTGCTGCGGCATTCGACGGCCAGATCGGTCAGGCGGCGTACTCGGCATCCAAGGGGGCGATTGTCAGCCTGACCTTGCCGGCCGCACGGGAGCTGGCGCGCTTCGGCATCCGGGTGATGACCATCGCTCCGGGCATTTTCGAGACGCCGATGATGGCCGGCATGACCCAGGAAGTGCGCGATTCCCTGGCGGCTGGCGTGCCGTTCCCGCCGCGCCTGGGCAAACCTGCCGAGTACGCATCACTGGTCCGGCATATCATTGAAAACAGCATGCTCAATGGCGAGGTGATCCGTCTCGACGGTGCCTTGCGCATGGCCGCGAAATAAGGAGGATTTGTCATGAGCCTTTCCAACGATCCAATCGTCATCGTCAGCGCTGTCCGCACCCCGATGGGTGGCTTTCAGGGCGAACTGAAAAGCCTGACCGCGCCGCAACTCGGCGCGGCCGCGATCAAAGCCGCTGTGGAGCGCGCCGGTGTCGCCAGCGATGCCGTCGATGAAGTTTTATTTGGCTGCGTACTGCCAGCCGGTCTCGGCCAGGCCCCGGCACGCCAGGCGGCGCTGGGCGCCGGGCTGGATAAATCCACTCGCTGCACCACCCTCAACAAAATGTGCGGCTCGGGTATGGAAGCGGCCATCCTCGCTCACGACATGCTGGTCGCCGGCAGCGCCGAAGTGGTCATCGCCGGGGGCATGGAAAGCATGTCCAATGCGCCGTACCTGCTCGACCGTGCCCGCAGCGGCTATCGCATGGGCCATGGCAAGGTGCAGGACTCGATGTTCCTCGACGGCCTGGAAGACGCCTACGACAAGGGCCGCCTGATGGGCACTTTTGCCGAAGACTGCGCCGAAACCAACGGCTTCAGCCGTGAAGCCCAGGACGCCTTCGCCATTGCCTCGACCACTCGTGCGCAACAGGCGATCAAGGACGGCAGCTTCAAGGACGAAATCGTTCCGCTGACCGTCATGGTGGGCAAAGAACAGGTGACGATCAGCAATGACGAGCAACCACCGAAGGCCAAGCTGGACAAGATCGCCTCGCTGAAACCGGCGTTCCGGGACGGTGGTACGGTCACGGCGGCGAACTCCAGTTCGATCTCCGACGGTGCGGCGGCGCTGGTGCTGATGCGCCGTTCCGAAGCTGACAAGCGTGGTTTGAAACCGTTGGCGGTGATCCACGGTCACGCGGCGTTTGCCGACACGCCGGGCCTGTTCCCGGTGGCACCGATTGGCGCCATCAAGAAACTGATCAAGAAGACCGGCTGGTCGCTCAATGAAGTGGACTTGGTGGAAGTCAACGAAGCCTTCGCCGTCGTCGGCATGGCCGCAATGACCCATCTGGAAATCCCCCACGAGAAACTCAACGTGCACGGCGGCGCTTGTGCTTTGGGCCACCCGATCGGTGCGTCCGGCGCGCGCATTCTGGTGACGTTGCTTTCGGCCCTGCGCCAGAAAGGCCTGAAGCGTGGCGTTGCGGCCATCTGCATCGGCGGCGGCGAAGCTACGGCAATGGCTGTGGAATGCCTGTACTAACGCCGCCCCTGTAGGAGCAGGGCTTGCCCGCGATAGCGATCTCAAGGACGCCATCGCGGGCAAGCCATGCTCCTACAAGAGCAGGGTGCATTCAGGCTCAAATCAAGGATTCATCATGATTCCCAATGACGACCAACAACAAATTCGCGACATGGCCCGGCAATTTGCCGAGGAACGGCTTAAACCGTTCGCCGCCGAGTGGGACCGTGAGCACCGTTTCCCCAAGGAAGCCATCGGCGAGATGGCCGAACTGGGCTTCTTCGGCATGCTGGTGCCGGAGCAGTGGGGCGGTTGCGACACCGGTTACCTGGCCTACGCCATGGCCCTGGAAGAAATCGCCGCCGGCGACGGTGCCTGCTCGACCATCATGAGCGTGCACAACTCGGTCGGTTGCGTGCCGATCCTGCATTACGGCAACGATGAACAGAAAGAACGCTTCCTCAAGCCTTTGGCCAGCGGCGCAATGCTTGGCGCGTTTGCACTGACCGAACCCCAGGCCGGCTCAGACGCCAGCGGCTTGATAACCCGCGCCAAATTGAACGGCGATCACTACGTGCTTAACGGCTGTAAACAGTTCATCACCTCCGGGCAGAACGCAGGCGTGGTGATTGTGTTTGCGGTGACTGATCCTGCAGCCGGCAAGCGCGGCATCAGCGCATTCATCGTGCCCACCGATTCGCCGGGCTACAAAGTCGCGCGGGTCGAGGACAAGCTCGGCCAGCATGCGTCGGACACCTGCCAGATTCTCTTCGAAGACGTAAAAGTCCCGCTAGCCAACCGCCTGGGTGAAGAGGGCGAGGGCTACAGGATCGCCTTGGCCAACCTCGAAGGCGGACGCGTCGGTATCGCCTCGCAATCAGTGGGCATGGCCCGCGCCGCGTTCGAAGCGGCCCGCGATTACGCCCGTGAGCGCGAGAGTTTCGGCAAACCGATCATCGAACACCAGGCTGTCGCGTTCCGCCTGGCGGACATGGCAACCCAGATCGCTGTAGCGCGGCAAATGGTGCATTACGCCGCTGCCCTGCGTGACAGCGGCAAACCGGCGCTGGTCGAAGCGTCGATGGCCAAGTTGTTCGCCTCGGAAATGGCCGAAAAAGTCTGCTCCTCGGCGTTGCAAACCCTGGGCGGTTACGGTTATTTGAACGACTTCCCGCTGGAGCGGATCTATCGCGACGTGCGGGTGTGTCAGATCTACGAAGGCACCAGCGATATTCAGCGCATGGTCATTTCGCGCAATCTTTGAAGAAGGAACCACTCCGTGAGCTACGAAACCATTTTGCTGGAAACCCATGGCCGCGTCGGCCTGATCACCCTCAACCGCCCGCAAGCGCTGAACGCCTTGAACGCGCAGATCGTCAGCGAGCTGAACCATGCCCTCGATGGCCTGGAAGCCGATTCGAACATCGGTTGCATCGTGCTGACCGGCTCGAAAAAGGCTTTTGCTGCCGGTGCCGACATCAAGGAAATGGCTGAGCTGACCTATCCGCAGATCTACCTCGACGACCTGTTCAGCGACAGCGACCGCGTGGCCAACCGGCGCAAGCCGATCATCGCTGCGGTGAATGGCTTCGCCTTGGGCGGTGGCTGTGAACTGGCGTTGATGTGCGATTTCATTCTGGCCGGCGACAACGCCAAATTCGGTCAGCCGGAAATCAACCTCGGCGTTCTGCCGGGTATGGGCGGCACCCAGCGCCTGACCCGCGCCGTGGGCAAGGCCAAGGCCATGGAAATGTGCCTGAGCGGGCGTTTGATCGATGCGGTGGAAGCGGAGCGTTGCGGCATCGTGGCGCGCATCGTGCCGAGCGATGAGCTGCTGGACGAAGCGCTGAAAGTCGCGGCATTGATCGCCAAGAAGTCGTTGCCGATTGCGATGATGGTCAAGGAAAGCGTCAACCGCGCCTTCGAAGTGAGCCTGTCCGAAGGCGTGCGTTTTGAGCGTCGGGTGTTCCATGCGGCGTTTGCGACGCAGGATCAGAAGGAAGGGATGGCGGCGTTCATTGCCAAGCGTGAGGCTGAGTTCGTCGGCAAGTAATGCGGCGTTCTTGCTGACGTCATCGCTGGCAAGCCAGCTCCCACATGATGTAGCACCGATCGTTCCCACGCTCTGCGTGGGAATGCCGACCGGGACGCTCCGCGTTCCTTCGCAAGCGCGACGCAGAGCGTCACCGGATGCATTCCCACGCAGAGCGTGGGAACGATGATCAGGACTTCACACCAGGTAGTTCTTCAGTTCGCGGGCGATGACCATCCGCTGAATCTCGCTCGACCCTTCATAGATCTGCGTGATTCGCGCATCCCGGTAATACTTCTCGACCGGGTAATCCTCCAGATAGCCATAGCCGCCGTGAATCTGAATCGCTGACGAACAGACTTTCTCGGCCATTTCCGAAGCAAACAGCTTGGCTTGCGAAGCCTCGGACAGACAAGGCTTGCCCGCGGTGCGCAGGCGAGCGGCATGCAGGATCATCAACCGTGCGGCATTGAGTTGCATGTGCATGTCCGCCAGCAAGTTGGCGATGCTCTGGTGCTCGATGATCGGCTTGTCGAACTGCACCCGGTCGCGGGCGTAAGCCAGTGCCGCTTCAAAGGCGGCGCGTGCGATGCCCAGCGCTTGGGCGGCAATGCCGATGCGGCCGCCTTCAAGGTTGGACAGGGCGATGGCCAGGCCTTTGCCGCGCTCACCCAGCAGGTTGGCTTCGGGGATGGTGCAGTTATTGAGCGTGACGGCGCAGGTGTCGGACGCGCGAATGCCCATTTTGTGCTCGGTGCGGTCGACGATAAAACCGGCGGTGTCGGTCGGCACCAGGAATGCCGAAATGCCGCGCTTGCCCAGATCCGGATCGGTCACCGCAAACACGATCGCCAGTTTGGCCCGTTTGCCGTTGCTGACGAATTGCTTGGCGCCGTTGATTACCCAATGGCCATCGCGCAGTTCGGCACGGGTGCGCAGGTTGTGCGCTTCGGAGCCAGCCTGGGGTTCGGTGAGGCAAAAGCAGCCGATAGTCTGGCCGCTGGCCAGATCCGCCAGCCAGGTTTGCTTCTGTTGTTCAGTGCCGTAGTTGAGCACCGGCCCGCAGCCCACCGAGTTGTGGATGCTCATGAAGGCGCCGGTAGCGCCGTCGCCGGCAGAGATTTCTTCTACCGCCAACGCATAAGCCACGTAGTCGACATAGGTGCCACCCCATTCCTCGGGGACCACCATGCCGAGCAGGCCCAATTCACCCATTTTCGCGACCAGACCGTCATCGATCCAGCCGGCCTTTTCCCAGGCTTGTGCGTGAGGCGCGATTTCACCACGGGCAAAATCCCGGGCCATGTCGCGGATCATGACCTGCTCTTCTGTCAATTCGAGATCGTGCATGGCTCAGCTCCCGCTCTCATCAAAACCATTGAAAAAACTCGCCACGTGTTCGGCGTCCAGCGCCTGCAAGGTGGGCGGGTTCCAGCGCGGATTCTTGTCTTTGTCGATCAGCAAGGCACGCACGCCTTCGATCAGGTCGCCGCGCTCGAACCACTGGCGGTCCAGGTGCAGCTCAAGGGCGAAGCATTGTTCGAGGCTCAGGCGGCGACCGCGCCGCAGCATTTCCAGGGTCACGCCCATGGCCAGCGGCGAACGGGTTTGCAACAGGTCGGCGGTGGCGGTGGCCCACTCGTGGCTATCAGCGACCGTTACTTCGCGCATTTGCTCAACCATACTCGGCACGTCGGGCAGGGCGAAGAAATGGTCGATGGCCGGGCGTAAAGTTGCCAATGGCGCATCTGGCAATTGTTGCACGGCGAGTTTCGCCAGCAGGCCCTGGAGGTCTTTGAGTGGGGTGTCGCGCCACTCCAGCTGATCGAGTTTTTCATCCAGCGTGGTCAGTTTGCTGCTGTCCAGATACCAGTCGGCCAAACCGCAATACAGCGCATCGGCAGCCCGGATCTGCACGCCGCTGACCCCCAGGTAAATCCCCAGTTCGCCGGGAATGCGCGGCAGGAAGTAACTGCCGCCGACGTCCGGGAAATAACCGATACCGACTTCCGGCATCGCCAGGCGGCTTTTCTCGGTGACCACTCGCAGATCGGCGCCTTGCACCAGGCCCATGCCGCCACCGAGGACGAAACCGTCCATCAAGGCCAGCACGGGTTTGCGGTAATGGTGAATCGCCAGGTCGAGGGCGTACTCCTCGACGAAGAATTCTTCGTGCAGGGTGTCGCCGTTCTTGAAGCTGTCGTACAGCGAACGAATATCGCCACCGGCACAGAAAGCTTTTTCGCCGGCACCGCGAAGAACCACCGCATGCACCTGTGGATCACCGGCCCAGGCATCGAGCTGGCGGTGCAGGTTGCGCACCATGTCCAGGGTGATGGCATTGAGGCCTGCGGGGCGGTTGAGGGTCAGATGGCCGATGTGGTTGCGTACTTCGGCCAGCACTTCATTTTGCATGGCTTCCATGGACTGCGGTCCATTCGATGTAACCTGAGCAGTCATCACTAACTCCCTGCTTTTATTGTTCTTTATTAGAGAAGCTCGCGCGCGAGCGATGCAAGATCGTAACAGTGCAAATTTGTGATGTACAACCGGGATATGTGCAGGTTTTATCTGCACAAATGCATGGCGAGAACGCAATACCCTGCAGGAGCGAGCCTGCTCGCGATGAGGCCCTGCCAGTCAACATCGATGCTCAATGGCAGACCGCTTTCGCGAGCCTCGCTCCTGCAGGGATTTCATCAGGCGCTACGGCTCAACACCTCACCAATACTGCGCCGCTTGGCATGCAGTTCACTGGCATGGATCAGCTGTTCGAGGTCTTCGGGGGTGACGTCGAAGAACGCTTCCATCTCGGCCAGGGCCAGTTTCAGGTCCTGGGCGGTAATGGCTTGGGTCTCCACGGGCGTGTGATCGGCAGGAATCACTGCCACGGGCTCGGCGGCACGCTTGGGGTAACGGATACGGGTGAGGTTGTTGTAAGCCAGGGCGCTGAGCAACATGATCGACGCGCCGAGCATCACCGGACCCAGCGCTTTCCAGTCCATGGCAATGGTTGCCGGATCGGCCAGAACCAGGGTCAGCGCCAATGCGCCGGCGGGTGGATGCAGGCAACGCAGCCAGCACATCAGGATTAACGCCATGCCGGCCGCCAGACAGGCGCTGCCCAATGTCCGCCCCAGCACATGAGCGACCAGCAGCGATATCACACCCGCGCTCAGATAACCGCCGATGATCGACCACGGCTGGGCCAATGCACCGGAAGAAACGGCGAACAGCAACACCGCCGATGCGCCCAGCGGCCCGATCAGATGTTGCGCCACTTCGATGCCAAACACCTGACCACACAGCCAAACGCTGAGCAGCGTTCCCAAGGCCATGCCGATGGCAGCACGACTCCATTCCGTTGGGCGGGTGTTGATGGCGGCAGGCAACCAGCGAGCGAACATGATGTGGTGGTTTCCAATAACAAAATTCGAGGAAAAAAAAAGGCTTATCTGGGATAGCCAGAAAGCCCTTGAAGTTGTTCCAACTATTGGGGGAGGAACGCCGACAGTGTGCCGATCATTACTGATGCTGACAAATTCATATTAATGAAGCTTCAGTTCATTAATTCTGATGTAAAGCAATGCGCCCGCCACGCACGAAACACAGGTATTGCAGCCACCGCCAGGACAGTGGCCTTTATCGGCGGTATTTGACTTTATCGGCCATGACCGGCAGCGTAACGGCCCTCTTTGTCTGCACACCGTTTGTAGCGATTTCTTTTATCAAGGCCGTTTCGTTTGACTGACTTACCTGTTGCTGATTCAAGTACGCCCAAGACCAACCCGCTGACTCTCTATCTGGCGCGATTGGCGCCCTCCAGCCAACTGACCATGCGCTATGTGTTGCAGGACGCCGCCGATCGCCTGGGCTTCGATGAAGTGAACATCGAAGAGATTCCCTGGCACAACCTGCAACCCGAAGACGTCATTGCCCTGGTCGCGACGCTGCGCACCGATGGGTACGCACCGAACACCTCTTCGCTGTACGTCAATGCCGTGCGCGGGGTGATGAACGAGGCTTGGCGCATGAGCCTGATCAGTCAGGAACATCTGCTGAAGATGCGTTCGGTCAAGGGCATTGCCGGCACGCGCCTGTCCCAGGGCCGCAATCTGCGGCGCACGCTGATTCAGGAACTGATGGAAGTCTGCGCCGCCGATCCCCGGCCGCAGGGCCTGCGGGACGCGGCGATCATCGGGATTTTATACGGCTCGGGCATGCGCAAGTCGGAATCGGTCAACCTCGACCTGAACCAGGTCGACTTCGCCGAGCGCAGCCTGCGGGTGACGGCCAAGGGCAACAAGCAATTGATCAAGTACGCCCCGGCGTGGGCTTTCGCTAAACTGGACGCCTGGCTGGAGCTGCGTCGCTCGATGCTCAAGGAAGGCGAACAGGATGACCCGTTCCTGTTCAATCGAATCCGTCGCGGCAGCCATATCACCCGCGAACGCATCACCAAACATGCGATTTACTACATCGCCAGGCAGCGCGGAACGCAAGTCGGGGTGAAAATCATGCCCCATGATTTCCGCCGCTCGTTCATTACTCGGGTGATTGAAGAGCACGATCTGTCGATCGCCCAGAAACTCGCTCATCACAGCAACATCCAGACCACCGCCAACTACGATGTGCGCGATGACAACGAGCGGCGGCGGGCGGTGGATCGCTTCGATCTGTGAGCCTTCAGCTCAGTACGTGAGCATGGCCGATGGTCGAGATGTGAACGGCGCTGCCGGCCGGTGGGGCGTACATGCCCGAGCTGCGCACCAGCAATGATCGGCCGGGTTGTTCGCTGGTGATCAATGGCTGCAACTGCACTGTCAGCGTGCAGGTGTTGCCGCTGAAATCCCGGTCGGTGACCACCGCACGGCATCCGGAAATTTCCGTGTCGCTGGGCAGCAGGCTGGCCACTTGCAATTGCTCGGGCCGCAGCATGATTTGCGCCGTGCTGTTGTTGCGGTGATTGTTGACCGGAATTCGCCCCAGATCGCAGTGTGCCCAACCGGCTTCGATGCGTGCCGGCATGACCACGGCATCACCGAGAAAAAGCGCGGTCTGCTCGTCTTCGGGATAGCGGTAAAGATCCAGTGGATGCCCCGACTGTACCAGGCGACCGTTACGCATCACCGCCAATTGATCGGCAAAGGACAGGGCTTCGCTCTGGTCGTGGGTGACCAGGATCGTGGTCACGCCGGCATCGTCGAGCAAGCGCGCGACCATCTTGCGCATGGCCGAACGCAATCCGGTATCCAGCGCGGAAAAGGGTTCATCCAGCAACATCAGCCGAGGCTGTTGCGCCAGTGCCCGTGCCAGGGCTACCCGTTGCTGCTGACCACCGGACAACTCGTGGGGCCAGCGTTCGGCCATGCGCGAGTCCAGGGCCACGCTGTCCATCAACTGCGCCACGCGCTGCTGTTTTTCATTGCCCTTGGTCGACAAGCCAAAGCCGATATTGGCCGCCACCGTCATGTGCGGGAACAGTGCGCCGTCCTGGGGAACATAGCCAATCAGGCGTTGATGCGCCGGTACCTCGTGGGTGCTGTCGACCAGGGTCTGACCGTTCAGCGACAGGCGTCCGCTGTCAGGAAATTCGAAACCGGCGATCATGCGCAGCAAGGTGGTCTTGCCGGAGCCCGAGGGGCCGACAATCACCGTGCGACTGCCGCTGGGCACGGACAGGCTGACGTCGTCCAGCGCACGATAGGCGCCGTAGGTTTTGTTCAGGGAATGCAGTTCAAGCGTGTTCATCGGCCAGCCGTTTTTTTCGATTGGTGATAAAGAAGTCCGGTCAACGGTAGCGACAGCACAATCATCAGCAACGCGTACGGCGCCGCGGCGGCGTAGTCGATTTCGCTGGTCATGGCCCAGAACCCGGTGGCCAATGTGCGTGTGCCGTTGGGGGCGAGCAGCAGGGTAGCGGTCAATTCGTTGGTGATCGCCAGAAAAACCAGTGCTGCCCCGGCGGCGGCACCCGGTGCCGCCAGCCGCAAGGTAATCAGCCACAGCGCGCGGGCAGGGGAGCGGCCGAGGCTGCGGGCGATGTTTTCCAGTTCCACCGGCGCCTGGGCGATACCGGCACGCAGGCTCACCAATGCGCGGGGCAGGAACATCAACAGATAAGCCAGCAGCACGGTGATGGTGGTCTGATAGATCGGCCGTGCGAAATGGATGGTGACGGTCACCAATGCCAGTGCAACGACAATGCCCGGCAATGAGCTGGTGATGTAGTTGCAGCTTTCGAGGACGCGTTGCATTCGTCCGGGATAGCGAATCGACAGCCAGGCAATCGGGATCGCAGCGCACGTGGTCAGGGCGGCGCCGCCGACGCCGAACAACAGGGTCTGCTCCAGTGCCGGCAGCAGTTCGGCCATGTCCCACACTTGCGAGCCTCCGGCAATCAGCCAGTTGCCCAACGTCAGCAGCGGTACGCCCAATGCCAGCAGGCAGGTAACCCCCTGCAAAGCCAATCCGAGTGCAGTCGACGGCTTGCGCAGGCAAACGATCCGCTGCTCACGGGCACTGCCCGAGCCGACACGAGCATAGCGCGCGGTGCCACGCGCTGCCGACTCAGCGGTGAGCATCGCCAGGCAACACAACGCAAGCACGCTGGCCAGCATGTGGGCAGCAGGCCCGTTGAAGGTGGATTTGAACTGATCGAAGATCGCCGTGGTGAACGTGTCGAAGCGGATCATCGCGTACAGCCCGTACTCGGCCAACAGATGCAGCCCGACCAACAATGCGCCACCGCAAATGGCCAGGCGTAACTGCGGCAGCACCACGCGGAAAAACACCGCCCAAGGCTTGAGCCCCATTGACTCGGCCACGTCTTCGATGGCCGGATCGAGGCGGCGCAGGGTGGCGGCAACCGGCAGGTACAGGAACGGGAAATAGGCGATGACCGAGACCAGCACCCCGGCAAACAATCCGTGAATCGGCGGCACCAGGCTGACCCAGGCATAACTGTGGACGAAAGCCGGCACCGCCAACGGCGCCGTGGCCAGTAATGACCACCAGCGGCGCCCCGGCAGATTGGTGCGTTCTGTCAGCCAGGCCAGCGTGACCCCGAGCGCCACGCACAGGGGAATGGTCAGCAACACCAGCAACACGGTGTTAACCAGCAATTCGCCCACCCGCGGCCGGAAAACCAGGGTGACCACCGTAGACCAGCCTGTCTGCAAGGACACGCCGATGACATAGGCAATCGGCAGCAACGCCAATAACGAAACCAGCACCGACAAACCGATCACCCACGGGCCGCCACGGCTCGCGAACGTGCCGCGAGATCGTCGGCGCAGATTGGCGGGAACGGCGTCAGTCACTCCCGCCGGCAGGGTTTCAGGTATCAATTAGAGCAGTCCCGCCTGAGTCATCAGTTCCACGGCTTTTTTGCTGTCAAGTTTCGAAGCATCGACAGTTGGCGCATCGAGCTGCTGCAAAGGCATCAATTTCGGGTTGGATTGAGCGTTCTTGCCCACGGCGTATTCAAACGATTTGCCGTCCTTGAGGATGGCCTGGCCGTCCTGGCCGGTGATCCATTTGAGGAACGCCTGGGCTTGTTCCTTGTGCTTGCTCGACGCCAGGACGCCGCCGCCGGAAATGCTGACAAAAGCACCCGGATCCTTGTGTTTGAAGTAGTGCAGGGCGGTGTTCTTGCTGTTTTCGCCGGTCTTGGCCTGGTCGACGAAGCTGTAATAGTGATAGATCACGCCGCTGTCGATCTGCCCGGCATTCACCGCTTTGAGCACCGAACTGTTGCCCCGATACGCGGTGAAATTGGTTTTCATCGCCTTGAGCCATTCGAGGGTTGCGGCTTCGCCTTTTTGTTCCAGCATCGCGGCGACAATCGCCTGGAAGTCGGCGCCGCCCGGTGAAGCGCCCCAGCGACCTTTCCAGGCCGGGGCGGCCAGATCCATGATCGATTTGGGCAGGTCGGCGTTCGGCAGTTTGCTCGGGTTATAGACGAACACGGTTGAACGCGCGGCGATTCCGATCCATTTGCCATGGGCTGGACGGTAAGCGGCGTCGACTTGTTCAAGCGTGGCTTTGTCGACGGGGGCGAACAAACCGGCGTTATCGACCAGCACCATGGCCGGCGAGTTCTCGGTCAGAAACACATCGGCCGGTGAATCGGCGCCTTCCTGGACGATCTGATTACCCATCTCGGTGTCATCGCCGTTGCGCAGGGTCACCGGAATCCCGGTTTCCTGAGTAAACCCTTCAACCCAAGCCTTCGTCAGGCTTTCGTGCTGCGCGTTGTAAACTACGATGCCGACGGAATCGGCTGCGTATACATGACCTGCGCTGACAAGAGCGCTGGCGAGCAAGGCTTTTTTCAGAAAAGACGGGACGCGGAAAATCATGCTTTAGCAGCTCCTTTTAATATTTTCGAGCAAACAGATTCGACAAGATAGACGTCGATTATTGTAGATCAATAGGAATCATTTGCATGTTTGCGGCGCGGCAAATGTAATGCCTGAAATGAGAAAAATTCGTCAACTCATGGGTTTGATGGACAACCTTTTTGTGACCCGGAGGCAGCCTGGCTGATCACCGCGGCCAAGCGTTTGACGTTGTTTTGCTGAGCGGCTACCAACTCATCGATGGACGAACCGGAAGGCGTCTGCAAAGTGCTGCGACAACTCAACAGGGTGTTTTCATCGCCATTGGCGCCCCGCAGGCGCCACTTCACATCGATCAACCCGTACTGACCCGGAATCGAATCGAAGCGTTGCACCTCCAGCCTCACCGATATTCTGCGTTGCGGGTTGTTGTTGACCATCTGGTCGAGCAGGGCGCTGCGCAGTTCATCCACCAGGCTGGCGCCCCACCATTGGGTTTCAAGAATGGCCATGCCTGTATTGCCTTCGCGCACCACGATCTGTGGACGATCCACTTGCGGCGGCACGGTAAGACCTTCGATCTGGATGTCCGTCGTGGTCCTGGTATTGCCGGACAGTTGCGCCGGCGTCAGGGTGTGAAACTGGATCGGATCGCTGCGGCAGGCGGTGAGCAAAGACAACGCGACGACCAGGGTCATTTTCATTGGAAAAGCCATGGGTGTTACTCCTGTAGTCATTTGCTCGGTGGTCCTTGCAGATCAATGGGGGCGGCGTTGTTCGGGCGGCCACGAATCAGCGATTCCGGATGGCGACCCAGATAATCAGTGAGGTCGCGCAAGGACCGCGACGTACGTCCGAGTTCTTCCAGGGTCTGGCCCAGTTGCTCGCGTTGCGGCGAATCATCGGCCAGGGTCGAGTTGGCCGATTTCAGCGTCGTTTCGGCGGACTGCAGCGTCTTGCTGACGGCCGACAAGGTGGTTTGAACCCCTGGCAATGTCTTGCTGTTGAACTGCCCCAGGGTTTTGCGCAATTCCACCAGATTGCCGTCCAGGTTGCCGGCAATGCTCTCCACCGGCAGTTTGTTGATCTTGTCGACCATGGCTTCGAGTTTTTCCTGCAATTGCTCCAGGCTACCCGGAACGGTCGGGATGGTGACCGGGCGGGCCGTGGGATCGAATGCCACTTTTTCCGCTTTGGGGTAGAAGTCCAGGGCGATGTACAATTGACCGGTCAACAGGTTGCCGGTGCGCGCCTGCGCACGCAGGCCGTTCTCGATGAACGTACCCATCAGGCGCACACCGGCGGCTTCGTCGTTGGGGTCGTGCTTGAGCGCAGTGAGCATTTTTATGTGTGCCTGGCCCAGACGCTGTGGGTAGATCACGATGCCGACATTGAGTGGGAAGGTGCGTTTCTTGGCATCGAAATCCAGATTGACGGAGACCACTCTGCCGAATTCAATACCGAGAAATTCCACCGGCGCATCGACCTTGAGCCCACGCAGTGCCTGATCGAAGCGCAAGGCCAGGTATTGCGGCTTGCCGCTGGGTGGGGCGAGGGCGGTTTGCTGGTCGTCGAACAGCTCGTAGGCATACTGCTCGGGGGCGGGCTTGTCATTGGGGCTGTATTCAGGTGCGCGGAAGGCAATGCCGCCGACCAGAATCGAGGACAAGGATTCGGTCTTCACCGCAAAACCGTTGGCTCCGACGTTCACGTCAATCCCGCTGGCGTTCCAGAATCGGGTGTTCTCGGTGACGTATTGATCGTTGGGCGAGTGGATGAACAGTTCGATGTTCACGCCTTTTCCGTCCGGATCCAGCGCGTAGGCCACCACCTGGCCGACCGGAATCTTGCGGTAGTAGACCGGGGAACCGATATCCAGTGAGCCCAGGTCCTGGGTATGCAGGGTGAAACGCTTGCCCGGTTCGCCATAGGTGATCGGCGGCGGGTTCTCCAGGCCAGTGAAGTTTTTTGCACGTTTCTTGGCCTGGCCGATATCGGCACCGATGTAATCGCCGGACAGCAACGTATCGATCCCTGACACCCCGCCCGCTCCGATACGCGGTCTGACTACCCAGAACTGTGAGTCCTCGCGGGTGAAGCTCTCGGCCTGCTTGGCCAGTTTGATGGTGGCGTTGACGCTTTTCTGATCGTTGCTCAGTTCTACATCCGAGACGTGACCGATCACCACGTTGCGGTATTTGACCTCGGTCTTGTTGGCGGTCAGGCCGCTACCGGTCTTGAAGGTGACAACGATGGTCGGTCCCTCCTGAAGGATACTGTGCACCACCAGCGAAATACCCACCAGTACTGCGACGATCGGCACGATCCACACCAGCGAAATGCTGAAACGCCGGGTTTTTATCGGGGCCTGCCCTGGGGCACGTGATTCGTCAGTGATTTGCGACTGCATCCGTGACCTCCTGATTGTGAGGAACTTTCCTTGCGTTATCCCAAATCAAACGCGGGTCGAAACTCATCGCCGACAGCATCGTAAATACCACCACCAGACCAAAGAAAAGAATGCCCGGGCGCGGTTCTATATCGGCCAGGGCTTGAAATTTCACCAGCGACGCCACCAGGGCCACCACGATCACATCGAGCATCGACCAGTAACCGATGACTTCGACGAAACGAAACAGCTTCGACCGCTCCTTGCGCGCCCAGTCGCTGTCACGCTGCACGGTGATCAACAGCAATGTGATTGCGCCGAACTTGACGCCCGGCACGGCGATACTGGCGATGAAAATGATCAGCGCAATGTCCCAGGCGCCAGCTTCCCAGAACTCCAGGACGCCGCTCATGATCGTGCTGTCGGCGCCGTTGCCGACCATTTTTGTATTCATCACCGGCAGCAGATTGGCCGGGATGTAAAACACCAGGGCCGCAATCATGAAAGCCCAGGTCCGGGTCAACGAGTTGGTTTTGCGGCGATGCAGCGGGGCGCCGCAACGTTCGCATTCGTGGGGGTTGTCGGACACGTCGCACGCCAGGCCGCAGGTGTGGCACAGGCAAAGATTGAGGTCGTCGGCAACCGGAGGGGTGGTCATTGGATGTCCCATAGTTCGCGGATATCACGGCCGGCAATACGGATCATCATCAGGCTGAGGATGGCCAAGGCAAACAAACCGATGCCGGGTAGCACGTCCAGCAGCCCGGCGAGTTTGATCACCGCGACCATGGCTCCGAGCAGACACACTTCCAGCATGCTCCAGGGCCTGAGGGTTTCCAGCCAGCGCATGCAGAACTTGAACGCCGGTGAGCGTCTGTTGCCCAGTGCAAAACTCAAGACCCAGATCAGCAGGAGCAGCTGGATGATGGGCGCGATGATCATCGCGATCGCTGCCACCAGGGCGATGAATGTGATGGGGCCCAGACTCAGGGCCAGGACCGAATCCCAGAGCGTCGCGCTGTTCTTCAGCCCTTTGAGGCTGATGCTCATGACGGGATAGAAGTTAGCGAAAATCCATAACATCAATGCGGTGAAGGTCAACGCAAGACGCTGCTCTACCGTAAGGCCGTTATAGCGCTGAAGCACGCCGCCGCAGCGCGTACACAGGGTTTTCTGATGTTTGGCGAGCGTCGTTTTTTCGTACACGCAATCACAGTGCTCGCAAATGATCAGTTGATCAGTAGATGCCATGGGCCAGGCTCGACAGAGAGCGGGAAAGAATGAGCACATCCTTAATATAGAAGCGACTTGCAATTGAGCAAATTGAAAGGCTGCACAACGGCATGGATAGACGGGGAAGGGCGTAGAACGTTTATGGGAGCGAACGGATTCGCTCCCACCGGGAAGCTCGCCAGGCCGGGTGGATCAGCCCAGCATTTCGCGCATCCGATACCAGAGCATGCCGAGCGCCAGCAACGGGGAGCGCAGGGCGCGGCCGCCGGGGAAGGTCATGTGTGGCACGGCGCTGAACACGTCGAAACCTTTGCTGTGGCCCGCATGGATCGCTTCGCCCAGCAGTTTCGCGCACCAGTGGGTGACGTTCAGGCCATGACCGGAATAACCCTGGGCATAGAACACATTCGGGTGCTGGTTCAAACGGCCGACCTGCGGGAAACGATTGGCAGTGATGCCGATCATGCCGCCCCACTGGTAATCGATGCGCACGTGCGCCAGTTGCGGGAACACCTTGAGCATCTGTGGACGCATATAGGCGGCGATATCTGCCGGATCGCGCCCGGAATAGTGGCAGGCACCGCCGAACAGCAGGCGTCGGTCTGCCGAGAGCCGGTAGTAATCCAGGCCAACCTTTTGGTCGCACAGCGCCAGATTGTGCGGGATCAGTTGCCGGGCCGCGTCTTCGGGCAACGGTTCGGTGGCGATGATGTAGCTGCCGGCCGCAAGCACTTTGCCGCTGAGTTTCGGCTCCAGTTCTTCAAGATGCGCATTGCAGGCAAGCACCAGACTGCCGGCACGCACCGTGCCCCCGGCACAGCGAACCTGCACGGTGCTGCCATGGATCAGCTCCAGCACCGGGCTCTGCTCGAAGATTTGCACGCCAAGGGATTGCGCGAGCCTCGCTTCACCCAGCACCAGATTCAACGGGTGCAGGTGACCTGAGCCCATGTCGATCAGTCCGCCGGCATATACGCCCGAATCAACCACGTGCTGACGAATCTGACCGGGCTCGATCAGGCGGGTTTCGTGGGCGTACGCCGATGCCTTGAGGTGTGCGTATTCAGCCTTCAATCCGGCAAACTGCGCCGGGGTGTTGGCCAATTCGCAGAAACCCCAGCGTAGGTCGCAGTCGATGCCGTGCTCACGGATGCGATTACCCACCACTTGCACAGACTCCGTCCCTGCGTGCTCCAGATAACGCACGCCTTCGGCGCCGATATGTTTGGCGAAGCCACTGACATCGTGGCCGATGCCGCGGATCAATTGCCCGCCATTGCGTCCGCTGGCACCCCAGCCAATCCGGCGCGCCTCCAGCACAATCACCGAAAGGCCGCGTTGGGCCAGTTCGATGGCGGTGTTGATACCGGTGAAACCAGCGCCGATCACGCAAACGTCGGCTTCCAGGTCGGCAGTCAGCTCAGGACGATTTGCCATGCCGTGGGCCGAAGCGGCGTAATACGAGTGAGTATGTTCCCGGGTGTACTGGTTCATTTGTTGGACTTCACTTTGCTCCAGGAGCGGGTCATCAGGCGCATGATCGACTGCGGCGGGGTGGTGGAGATGTAGAGTTTGTCGAGCACCGCCTGAGGCGGGTAAACCTCGGGATTGTTGACCAGGTCCGGGTCCATGTACTGCTTGGCGGCCGGGTTCGGGTTGGCGTAACCGACCGAGGCACTGACTTTGGCGATCACCTGTGGGTCGAGCAGGTAGTTGATGAAGGCGTGGGCTTCTTTGGGGTTGCTGGCATCGGCGGGAATCGCCAGCAGGTCGAACCACAGGTTGGCGCCTTCCTTGGGGATGGCATACGCGATGTTGACGCCGTTGTTGGCTTCCTTGGCGCGGTTGGCGGCCTGGAACACATCGCCCGAGTAGCCGAAGGCTACGCAGATGTCACCGTTGGCCAGGTCAGAGACATATTTGGACGAATGAAAATAGGTGATGTACGGACGGATGCTCAGCAGCTTGGCTTCGGCTTTTTTGAAGTCCTCGGGGTTCTCGCTGCGCGGATCCATGCCCATGTAGTTCAGCACGGCGGGGAACACTTCATCGGCCGAATCCATCATCGACACGCCGCACGCGCTGAGTTTCTTGATGTTCTCCGGTTCGAACAGCATGGCCCAGGAGTCGATCCTGTCGATGCCCAGCACAGCCTTGACCTTGTCGACGTTGTAGCCGATGCCGTTGGTGCCCCACAGGTACGGCACCGAATGCTCATTGCCCGGATCGTTTTTCTCCAGTAGTGCCAGCAGTTTCGGATCGAGGTTCTGGTAGTTCGGCAGTTGTTCGCGGTCCAGTTTGAGGAACGCTCCGGCCTTTACCTGGCGAGCGAGGAAGTGGTTGGACGGCACCACCACGTCATAGCCGGTGCGCCCGGCGAGCAATTTGCCTTCCAGGGTTTCGTTGGAGTCGAAGACGTCATAGATCACCTTGATCCCGGTTTTGGCCTGGAAGTCGGCGAGGGTGGTTTCGCCGATGTAGTCGGTCCAGTTATAGACGCTGACCTGGGGCTGAGCCTGGGCCACGGCGCTGAACAGGACCATCAGCGCGGTCGGGACCATGGATTTCAATAGACGCATATCGATACCTTCTTGGAATTATTGGATTGTTCAGGTGATTCATGGCCCCTGTGGGAGCGGGCTTGCCCGCGATGGCGGCGCATCAGTCGACAAAGATGGTGAATGTGCCGGCCTCATCGCTGGCAAGCCAGCTCCCACAGGGGAATGTTGATCGTTCCCACGTTCCGCGT
>NZ_RCOE01000058.1:0-204 GCF_004321495.1 Pseudomonas sp. Sample_10 | reverse complement strand
ATCGCTGGCAAGCCAGCTCCCACAGGGGAATGTTGATCGTTCCCACGTTCCGCGTGGGAATGCCTCCACGGACGCTCCGCGTTCGGCTGTTGCAGGGACGCGGAGCGTCCCGGGCTGTGTTCCCACGCAGAGCGTGGGAACGATCA
Source organism: Pseudomonas sp. Sample_10 (assembly GCF_004321495.1). Taxonomy (NCBI): domain Bacteria; kingdom Pseudomonadati; phylum Pseudomonadota; class Gammaproteobacteria; order Pseudomonadales; family Pseudomonadaceae; genus Pseudomonas; species Pseudomonas sp. Sample_10. The sequence goes on along the minus strand of NZ_RCOE01000058.1, from coordinate 58 downwards.
TTTATCGCTGGCAAGCCAGCTCCCACAGGGGAATGTTGATCGTTCCCACGTTCCGCGT
>NZ_RCOE01000042.1:0-7123 GCF_004321495.1 Pseudomonas sp. Sample_10 | reverse complement strand
GCGAATTTCGCGAGGGCGACAGCCTGCGCCAGATCGACTGGAAAGCCACCGCCCGGCAGCGCACCCCGATTGCCCGGGAATACCAGGACGAGCGCGACCAACAAATCATCTTCATGCTCGACTGCGGCCGCCGCATGCGCAGTCAGGATGATGAGTTGTCGCACTTCGATCACGCGCTCAACGCCTGCCTGCTGCTCAGTTATGTCGCATTGCGCCAGGGTGATGCGGTCGGTCTCAGTACGTTCGCCAGCGACACACCGCGCTACCTCGCACCGGTCAAAGGCACCGGGCAACTCAACACGTTGCTCAACAGCGTGTATGACCTGAACAGCAGCCAACGCAGTGCCGACTATCAAGCCGCCGCCACGCAATTGCTGGCGCGGCAAAAACGCCGCGCGCTGGTGGTGCTGCTGACCAATCTGCGCGATGAGGACGATGAAGAGCTGCTAACGGCCGTCAAACGCCTGGGCCAACAGCATCGCGTGCTGATCGCCAGTTTGCGCGAAGACCTGCTCGATAACCTGCGCGAAACACCGGTGCAGACCTTGCCCGAAGCCCTGGCTTATTGCGGCACGGTGAACTATTTGAATGCACGGGCTGAACTTCACGAACGGTTGAGCGCTCATGGCGTGCCAGTGCTGGATACACGGCCGGGGCAATTGGGGACGCAATTGGTGACGCAATATTTGAGCTGGAAGCGTGGCGGCAGCACTTAGGCGCAAAAGACCGCCGTCAGCGATCTTTTGCTTTATCAGGCCGAGGCCGGCAGCGGCAGAAAACTGAAATACTGCCTTAACGCCTCCACCAGTTGCCCATATTCAGGCGGTGCCCGCTGCAGACTGAACCCGGCGTCATAGTGGTGAGGCGTCGCGTCTTCGTGGCACCACAAGCAACACGCCCGCAAGTCAATGACCTGCTGGATGCCGCCGCTGGCGGGGATTTTAAGGCGCAGTTCAAAGTCAGCACCGATCATCATCGGCAACTGACTGATGAGCATCAGTCCATCTTCGGAGACATTGCCCAGAAAACCGATGGGCTTGTCCGTAATGCTGTTGAACACTTTCAGGAAATACGGCAGTTGATGCCGCTCGATCCGGCGGTCAGTAAACATGCTGAATTCGCTACGCAAGGCCCTTAAGCAGAGCCGCACTAATGCTTCGGAACGGACCTGCCGGTGGAACTGAAGTGGCAAGACGGCCCGCTCTCCCCGATCCTGGTGCGACAGTCAATAAACCGCTATCGCTTACTCCTGCCAATCACAGGTGTCACGATGGTTTAGAGAGAACGCTCTAAACCGGTCTATTCGACTATAGCTCACCACCGCCGGTCGGCCAGCTATTGAATGACAACCTGCATCAGAACTGCGTCGGGCGTACCGCCGCGGCACTGCGGGTCGGGTAATGGCCCAGGCTCTGCAAGGTTTCCAGGCGGGCGCGGGCGCGATAGGCGTATTCGCTTTGCGGATACGAGGCGATGATGAATTGGTAAGTCTGGGCCGCATCGATAAACATCTTTTGCCGTTCCAGGCACTGGCCGCGCATCATCGACACTTCCGGCCATACATAAGGCCGCGCCCGGCTGGCGCGCTCGACTTTGGACAATTCGAGCATGACTTGCTCGCAATTGCCCCGCTCATAGGCACTGTAGGCAAGATTCAAATGATGGTTCATCGAGAAACGGGTGCAGCCCGTGACACTGAGGACACTGATGGCAAGGGCGGCAATGAGCACGAATCGCATGGGGGGATCTCCTGTCTTGAACGCTGTATCGACCCGTGAGCGGAAATCTTCAGGCTGCCAGGCGCAAAGTTGTCCGGTTCAATAAAGAAAGCGATAAGTAGTGCAAACGAACAATGACTACAACTTCGCAGCATAGTAGCCTCACCCAGCGCTTGAACTCAGGAGTCTTTGCATGTCCGTCCGTCGTACCAAAATCGTCGCTACCCTTGGCCCGGCCAGTAACTCGCCGGAAGTTCTCGAACAGCTGATTCTGGCTGGCCTGGACGTCGCCCGTCTGAACTTCTCCCACGGCACCCCCGACGAGCATAAGGCTCGCGCCAAGCTGGTGCGTGACCTGGCAGCCAAGCACGGTCGCTTCGTCGCCCTGCTGGGTGACCTGCAAGGCCCGAAAATCCGTATCGCCAAATTCGCCAACAAGAAGATCGAGCTGAAGATCGGTGATCAATTCACCTTCTCCACCAGCCATCCTCTTACCGAAGGCAACCAGCAAGTGGTCGGCATCGACTACCCGGACCTGGTCAAGGACTGTGGCGTGGGCGACGAGCTGCTGCTCGATGACGGTCGCGTGGTGATGCGCGTCGATACCGCCACGGCCACCGAACTGAACTGCACCGTGACCATCGGCGGCCCGCTGTCCGATCACAAAGGCATCAACCGTCGTGGTGGCGGCCTGACTGCCCCGGCCCTGACGGAAAAAGACAAGGCTGACATCAAGCTCGCTGCGGAAATGCAAGTCGATTACCTCGCGGTATCCTTCCCGCGTGACGCCGCCGACATGGAATACGCCCGTCAACTGCGCGACGAAGCTGGCGGCACCGCCTGGCTGGTGGCGAAGATCGAACGCGCCGAAGCCGTGGCCGACGACGAAACCCTCGATGGCCTGATCAAGGCATCCGACGCCGTGATGGTGGCCCGTGGTGACCTGGGTGTGGAAATCGGCGACGCCGAGCTGGTGGGCATTCAGAAGAAAATCATTCTGCACGCACGCCGCCACAACAAGGCCGTGATCGTCGCGACCCAGATGATGGAGTCGATGATCCAGAACCCGATGCCGACCCGCGCCGAAGTGTCCGACGTAGCCAACGCCGTGCTGGACTACACCGACGCCGTAATGTTGTCGGCTGAAAGTGCTGCCGGCCTGTATCCGCTCGAAGCGGTACAAGCGATGGCGCGCATCTGTGTCGGCGCTGAAAAGCATCCGACCAGCAAGACCTCCAGCCACCGCATCGGCAAGGAATTCACCCGCTGCGACGAAAGCATTGCGCTGGCGACCATGTACACCGCCAACCACTTCCCGGGCGTGAAGGCGATCATCGCATTGACCGAAAGTGGTTATACCCCGCTGATCATGTCGCGCATCCGTTCCTCGGTGCCGATCTACGCGTTCACCCCGCACCGCGAAGCCCAGGCCCGCGCGGCGATGTTCCGTGGCGTGTACACCATCCCGTTCGATCCGGCTTCGCTGGCACCGAACGAAGTCAGCCAGAAGGCGATCGACGAGCTGGTCAAACGCGGCGTCGTGGAAAAAGGCGACTGGGTCATCCTGACCAAGGGCGACAGCTACCACACCACCGGTGGCACCAACGGCATGAAGATCCTGCACGTTGGCGACCCGATGGTCTGAGTGACCGAGCGCTGAAAAACAAAAGCCCCGCCATGAGAATGGCGGGGCTTTTTGTTTGCTGATCCAAAGGTTGAGTTGTCAGGGCTGGCGATGGAGCCGGTACTGTCAGCGAAGGTTTAGTGCCGCTTGATAAATCCGGTCAACGTCTGCGGCTCAACCACGTGGCAGGAACACATCGGCCAGCAGTTGATTGCGCGGCAATCCCGCCAGGTACAAGCGCCGGGCAAAGGCGTCGACGCTGTCCGGCGCTCCGCAGAGCAGGGCCAGGGTTTGCCGCGAAACAAGCCGCAGTTGCGCCAGCGCCGCGGGTAATCCGGCCGGGGTCCAGAGCTCGATGCTCAGGTTCGGGCGGCTGGCCGCCATGGCCTGCAGAGGCTTGGCCAGATAATGCTCGTCGGCGTCATGGGCCAGATGAATGACGCGGATTTCGCCTTGGTGATCCTGACGCAGAGCTTCGCGCAGCACACCAAACAACGGTCCCAAACCAGTGCCGGCGGCCATCAGCCACAGCGGTCGCGTGTGCCAATCGGGGTCATAATGCAGCGCCCCGCCGCGCAATTCGCCGAGGCGCAGCGGATCGCCGATTTTCAACTGACGTGCTGCATCGCTGAACTCACCCGGCAGGCGACAATCGAGGTGAAATTCGAGAAACCGGTCATCCTCGGGCAGGCTGGCGAGGGAGTATGGCCGTGCCACATTACCCGCCCACAAAACCAGGTGCTGCCCGGCGCTATAACGCAATGGCCGCTGCGGGATCAGGCGCAAGCGCAGTACGTTGGGGCTCAACCAGTCGAGCGCCGCGACCTCGGCCGGGCGCCCATCCTGCTGCGGGTCGAAGGTGTGCACCTGCAAGTCCTCGACCACCTGGCACTGGCACGCCAGACGCCAACCTTGCTGGCGTTGCTGCGCGCTCAAGGCATCGGGGCGGCTATCGCTCGGCAAGCCTTGCACGCACTGCACCAGGCACGCATGGCAACTGCCGGCGCGACAGCTATAGGGCACCGCCACGCCGTTCTGATTCAGTGCATCAAGCAGATTACTGCCCGCCGCCACCGACCACTGGCGGTCACCGACACGTAATTCAGGCATCGACGTTTTCCCACGCCGCCGCGCAACGGTTACGACCGTCACGCTTGGCGCGATAGAGCGCCTGATCGGCTCGCTGCAAGGCGTCGTCGAGGTCATCGCCCAGTTCCAGCAACGTCATGCCCGCCGACAGACTGAGGCTGCCGACATTCAGGCCGAGCAACTCGACATCGGTAAACGCAACCCGCAGTCGCTCACAGCAGGCGGTCAGACTGTCGGCATCGCAATCGGGCAACAACACCACAAACTCTTCGCCACCATAGCGCGCCAGAACGTCGCCATCGCGCAGGCATGCAGTGGCCACGCCGGCAAAGGCCTGCAGCACTTGATCGCCCGCGGCATGGCCGTGCAGATCGTTGATCCGCTTGAAGTGATCGAGGTCGATCAGCGCCAGGCCATGCCTGACGCCGGCGTCCATGGCGTTGAGTTCACGTGAGGCCAGGCGCAGGAAATGCCGGCGATTGAACAGGCCGGTCAGTTCGTCGGTGGCGACCAGGTCTTCGAGCTGGCGCATCATCCCGCGCAGCGTGTCCTGATGCGCCTGCAACGCGAAGCGCCGCTGCCGCATACGGTGTCGCGAAGCCTGGACGTAACCGGCATACAGTACCAGCCAGATCAGCACGATCAACAGCACGCACACCTGCAACGCCGCCAGCGCCGGGTCGGCCAGCTGAAAGTGATAGCCCTCCCACAGCGTAATGGCGCTGAAACTGAAGAACACCAGCATCGCGCAGCGTAAAAACGCGCGACGGGACAGATGAAACAGCCCGAACAGCAGGATCAGCACATAAAAGACCAGGAACGCCCCGCGCGCGTCGTCCAGATGGGCGATCAACCAGGTTTGCCAGCCCAGCCCCATCAGCACTTGAGCTTCCGTGAGGCTGGGGTCGGCGAAGCGCAGGTTGCAGCCGCTATAGAACAGGGCGAACAACGTGCCCTGGCTGATCACCACCAGTGCGCTGCCAATGGCCACGCTGGCCAGGGATTGCTGATAGTGACCGGTAAAAAACGCCAGCCACAGCAACAGCAAAGCCAGGGCATACGTGCCGGCTGCCAGGGCAAAACGTTTGAGCAACAGTCGCTGGATGGCGTTATGGGTCAATCGTTGACTCACCGAATGAAGGCTGACAGAGCGTCCTACTCTACAGACCGAGTGTCACTTTAGTGGGGCGGCCGATAAATGACCATTCAATTTTCGGTCGGATAAATGGCGTCAAATCCATGGCTGAAAAATCACTTGGATTCACGCGGCCGCCTATGCGACCAACGTTTGACTACCGGCGCGTGTGCCCTTGGACGAGGCGCGTTATACTGCCGCGCCTTTTTAGCGTCGCGCCAGCATGCCCGGCGTGCCTTGAAAGGTGCTTGCAACCGACCGATGCACCCAAGCTGCAAGCACCTTATTGAATGTTCCCGTCTTTTAGAGGAGCGCGACTCATGACCGTGATCAAGCAAGACGACCTGATTCAGAGCGTTGCCGACGCCCTGCAGTTCATTTCCTATTACCACCCCGTGGATTTCATCCAGGCGATGCACGAAGCCTACCTGCGCGAAGAATCGCCAGCGGCCCGTGATTCGATGGCGCAGATCCTGATCAACTCGCGCATGTGCGCCACCGGCCACCGTCCGATCTGCCAGGACACCGGCATCGTGACCGTGTTCGTGCGCGTGGGCATGGACGTGCGCTGGGATGGCGCGACCATGAGCCTGGACGACATGATCAACGAAGGCGTGCGTCGCGCCTACAACCTGCCGGAAAACGTCCTGCGTGCCTCGATCCTCGCCGACCCGGCGGGCGCTCGTAAAAACACCAAGGACAACACCCCGGCCGTGATCCACTACTCCATCGTTCCGGGTAACACCGTGGAAGTGGACGTGGCGGCCAAGGGCGGCGGTTCCGAAAACAAGTCGAAAATGGCCATGCTCAACCCGTCCGACTCGATCGTCGACTGGGTGCTCAAGACCGTTCCGACCATGGGCGCCGGCTGGTGCCCACCAGGCATGCTCGGCATCGGCATCGGCGGCACCGCCGAGAAAGCCGCTGTCATGGCCAAGGAAGTGTTGATGGAGTCCATCGACATTCACGAACTCAAGGCCCGTGGTCCACAGAACCGCATCGAAGAAATGCGCCTGGAGCTGTTCGAGAAGGTCAACCAGTTGGGCATCGGTGCCCAGGGCCTTGGTGGCCTGACCACCGTGCTCGACGTGAAGATCATGGATTACCCGACCCACGCCGCGTCCTTGCCGGTGTGCATGATCCCGAACTGCGCCGCTACCCGTCACGCGCACTTCGTGCTCGACGGTTCCGGCCCGGCCTCGCTGGAAGCGCCACCGCTGGACGCCTACCCGGAAATCGTCTGGGAAGCCGGCCCGTCGGCGCGTCGCGTCAACCTCGACACCCTGACCCCGGAAGAAGTGCAGAGCTGGAAGCCGGGCGAAACCGTCCTGCTCAACGGCAAGATGCTCACCGGCCGCGATGCTGCGCACAAGCGCATGGTCGAGATGCTGAACAAAGGTGAAACCCTGCCGGTCGATCTGAAAGGTCGCTTCATCTATTACGTCGGCCCGGTTGATCCGGTGCGCGAAGAAGTGGTTGGCCCGGCTGGCCCGACCACCGCAACGCGGATGGACAAGTTCACCCGTCAGATCCTCGAGCAAACCGGCCTGCTGGGCA
>NZ_RCOE01000172.1:0-7138 GCF_004321495.1 Pseudomonas sp. Sample_10 | reverse complement strand
GACTGACTGTGAAGAACTGGACGTTGCGCCAACGCATTTTGGCGAGCTTTGCGGTAATCATCGCCATCATGCTGCTGATGGTGGTCGTCTCGTATTCCCGGCTGTTGAAGATCGAAGACAGCGAAGCCAGCGTGCGCGAGGATGCGCTGCCAGGGCTGTATTACAGCTCCATGATTCGGGGCGCGTGGTCCGACAGCTATGTACACATTCAGGCCATGCTCGGCCTCGAGCAAGGGCAGGGCTTCACGGCAGAGGAAGCGGCCAACTTCAAGGGCTACGCTGCGCGGTTGACAGAGCAGATGGAGCTCTACCGCCAAACGATTACCGACGAAGAAGACAAGCGCGAGTACGCAGCCTTCGAAAAAATCCATGAGGACTACCACCGGATTCTGGCCGCGGTGATCGAGTTGCATAAACGCAACCAGAACGCCGAGGCCATCAACATGTTCACGGCTGAACTGACCCCGACCTGGACAGCGGGTCGCATGAAGGTCAGTGACATTCTTCGTCATAACAAGGCCGTGGCGGACGCCGATATCGCGGCCATTGATGACGCAGTGCTCACCGCCAAAGTCATCATGGGTATCTCGCTGGTGATCGCCGTGCTGGCCGCGGCTCTCTGTGGCCTGTTGCTGATGCGCGCCATCATGGCGCCGATGAATCGTATCGTGAAAATTCTCGAAATCATGCGCACCGGCGACCTCAGCAGCCGTTTGAATCTTGAGCGCAAGGATGAATTCGGCGCAGTGGAAACCGGCTTCAACGACATGATGGCCGAACTGACCTCGCTGGTATCCCAGGCGCAGCGTTCTTCGGTGCAGGTCACCACGTCGGTCACGGAAATCGCTGCCACCTCCAAGCAGCAGCAGGCCACCGCCACCGAGACGGCGGCCACCACCACTGAAATCGGTGCGACGTCCCGTGAAATCGCCGCAACATCGCGGGACCTGGTGCGCACCATGACCGAGGTGTCCACCGCCGCCGATCAGGCCTCGGTCGCCGCCGGTTCCGGCCAGCAAGGGCTGGCGCGCATGGAAGAAACCATGCACTCGGTGATGGGCGCGGCGGATCTGGTCAACGCCAAGCTGGCGATCCTCAACGAGAAAGCCGGCAACATCAACCAGGTGGTGGTGACCATCGTCAAGGTCGCCGACCAGACCAACCTGTTGTCGCTCAACGCCGCCATCGAGGCCGAGAAGGCCGGCGAGTATGGTCGCGGTTTTGCCGTGGTCGCCACCGAAGTGCGACGCCTGGCCGACCAGACCGCTGTTGCGACCTATGACATCGAGCAGATGGTGCGCGAGATTCAATCGGCGGTGTCGGCCGGTGTGATGGGCATGGACAAGTTCTCCGAAGAAGTGCGCCGTGGTATGTCGGAAGTGCAGCAGGTTGGCGAGCAACTGTCGCAGATCATCCATCAGGTCCAGGCACTGGCACCGCGGGTGTTGATGGTCAACGAGGGCATGCAGGCCCAGGCCACCGGTGCCGAGCAGATCAACCATGCGCTGGTGCAATTGGGCGATGCCAGCAGCCAGACCGTCGAATCCCTGCGTCAGGCCAGTTTCGCCATCGATGAATTGAGCCAGGTGGCCGTCGGGCTGCGCAGCGGCGTTTCGCGATTCAAAGTCTGATGAGCGAAATGACGGCCAAACGCAGCGCCGTTAAGCCAGCGTTGCACGCCTTGTTTCTGGTGTTTCGCATCGGCAGCGAGCGCTATGCCTTGCAGGCCATCGAAGTGGCGGAAGTGCTGCCGCGCCTGCCATTGAAACCCATCGCCCACGCGCCGCAATGGGTTGCGGGGGTGTTTGCCTATCGCGGTGCGGTGGTGCCGGTGATCGACCTTGGTGCTTTGACGTTTGGTACGCCATCGCAAGCGCGCACCAGCACGCGGCTGGTGCTGGTGCATTACCGACCGGATGAAAGCGCACAGGCGCAACTGCTCGGGCTGATTCTGGAACAGGCCACGGACACCTTGCGTTGCAACCCGGCGGATTTTCAGCCTTATGGGTTGGATAATCGCCAGGCCCCGTATCTGGGGCCGGTGCGCGAAGATGCGCACGGTCTGTTGCAATGGGTGCGAGTCGCCGATCTCTTGGATGAACCGGTGCGTGCGCTGCTGTTTCCGACGCCACCTCTGGACCTGACGCTGCTTGAGGGCCGGCCATGACCAGCGACCAGCGTTTTTTCGATTTCCTCAAAGAGCGCATCGGCCTTGACGTGACGTCGGTCGGTCCGGCGATCATCGAGCGTGCCGTGCGTCAACGCAGTGCGGCGGCTTCGGCGCAGTCGGCGGATGAATATTGGCGTACCTTGCAGGCGTCTGCCGACGAACAACAGGCGTTGATCGAAGCGGTGATCGTTCCCGAGACCTGGTTTTTTCGTTACCCGGAATCTTTCGCCACCCTGGCGAAACTGGCGACCAAACGGTTGGCAGACATCAACAATATGCGTGCCCTGCGGATTCTCAGCCTGCCGTGCTCCACGGGCGAGGAGCCTTACTCGATTGCCATGGCACTGCTGGATGCCGGGTTCAAACCGCACCAGTTCAAGGTCGAAGGCATGGATGTCAGCCCGCTGTCGGTGGACAAAGCCCGGCGCGCGCGGTACGGCAAGAACTCGTTTCGCGGTCAGGACATCACGTTTCGCGACCGGCATTTCACCGCCGAAGGCGACGGCTTTCGGCTTAGTCCGCGAGTGCTCGATCAAGTCCACCTGCAGGTGGGCAACCTGCTCGATCCGGCATTGCTGGTCAACGAGCCACCCTATGACTTCGTGTTTTGCCGCAACCTGCTGATCTACTTCGATCTGGCCACACAAAAACAAGTGTTCGAGGTGCTCAAGCGCCTGACTCATGTGGATGGCGTGTTGTTTATCGGACCGGCCGAAGGCAGTCTGTTGGGGCGTTTGGGCATGCGTTCGATCGGTATCCCGCAATCCTTTGCCTTCAGCCGGCAGAGCCCGGCGGAGTCAGAGCCGTTGCCAGCTTTCGTCCCCACACCTTTACGGGTGCCGCAACCCCTGCGCAATGTGCTTGCCCCTGCGACCAGCAAGCGCCCATTCACCAGCACTGCACGCCCTGTGCCACCGGCGAACACCGGCAACACCGACGCCGCCAGGCTGCTGGCGAACATCGCCGCGCTGGCCAATGAAGGCAAAAGTACCGAGGCTCGCGCCGCGTGTGACAGTTACTTGCGCAGCCATGAGCCGGTGGCCCAGGTTTTCTACTGGCTGGGTTTGCTCAGCGATGTCGCCGGCAGTGTTCTGGAGGCCCAAGGGTTTTACCGCAAGGCGTTGTACCTCGAACCGCAACATCCCGACGCATTGATGCATCTGGCCGCCTTGCTGCAGTCCCAGGGCGATACGGCGGGAGCCCGACGATTGCAGGAACGCGCCGCCCGCAGCGAGCGCGCCGCTGACAGTGAGCGTAAACGATGATCGCCTCCGACACCTTTAGCGTCACCCATGAAGATGCCCAGGCCATCGATGATTGCTGGAACCGCATCGGGATCCATGGCGACAAATCCTGCCCGTTGTTGATCGAACACATTCATTGCCGTAATTGCGCGGTGTATTCGGCGGCGGCGACACGCTTGCTGGATCGCTATGCGTTGCAGCAGGAAGACCGTGAACATGTGTCTGGTACGTTGCAGAGCGAGGTGAAAACCCGCTCGCTGCTGATGTTCCGCCTCGGTGAAGAATGGCTGGGGCTGGCGACGCGCAGCTTGGTGGAAGTGGCGCCGATGCAAGCCATTCACTCCCTGCCGCACCAGCGTTCGCGGGCCTTGCTCGGTGTGGCGAACGTACGCGGTGCGCTGGTGGCGTGCCTGTCGTTGGTCGAATTGCTGGGCCTCGATGGCGTCAGCAGCGTGGCGACGGGCGCGCGGGTCATGCCGCGCATGCTGATCATCGCCGCTCACGGTGGGCCGGTGGTCGTACCGGTGGACGAAGTGGACGGGATTCACGCCATCGACGAGCTTGTGCTCGAGGCTGCGTCGAAATCCGGCAACCAGGCCAATGCCAAATACACCCAAGGCGTGTTGCAATTCAAAGGTCGCAGCCTGCGTTGGCTGAATGAAGAACAGCTGTTGTCCGCCGTGACCCGGAGCCTCACATGACCCCCGAGCAAATGCGCGATGCCTCTTTGCTGGAGCTGTTCAGCCTCGAAGCCGAAGCCCAGACCCTGGTTTTGAGCGCAGGTCTGCTGGCGCTGGAGCGCGACCCGACCCTGGCCGATCAGCTCGAGTCGTGCATGCGCGCGGCGCACTCGCTCAAGGGCGCAGCACGAATTGTCGGCGTCGATGCCGGCGTCAGTGTCGCGCACGTCATGGAGGACTGCCTGGTCAGCGCCCAGGAAGGGCGGTTGTACCTGCGCCCCGAACATATCGATGCGTTGCTGCAAGGCACTGATTTGCTGATGCGCATCGCCACACCCGGCAACGCCCCGCTGCCTGTGGATATCGAAGCCTATGTCGCGCTGATGGCGCGCTTGCTCGATCCGGCTGCCGCCGTCATGCCGGCCAAGGCAACGCCCGCTCCGGTCATGGCAGAGCTTCAGCTCGAAGCTCCGGTGGCCAAGGTTGAAGTCCCGGAACCGGAGATTGAAGCACCGCCCGCCGCGCCGAAGAAGACCAGACGCACCACCGAAAACGGCGAGCGCGTGTTGCGGGTGACCGCCGAGCGTCTGAACAGCCTGCTCGATCTGTCGAGTAAATCCCTGGTGGAAACCCTGCGGCTCAAGCCGCACCTGGCCACCATGCAGCGCCTCAAGCGCATGCAGAACAACAGCCTGCGAGCACTGGAAAATCTCAACGTCCATCTCAAGGAACACGCCCTGAGCCTTGAAGCCCGGGAAGCCCTCGAAGATGCTCGTCGACTGCTGGCGGAGTCACAGCAGTTGCTGGCGGAAAAAAACGCCGAACTCGATGAGTTCGCCTGGCAGGCCAGTCAGCGGGCACAGGTGTTGTACGACACGGCGCTGGCCTGTCGCATGCGGCCATTCGCCGATGTGCTGACCGGTCAGGTGCGCATGGTCCGCGATCTGGGCCGCAGTCTCGGCAAGCAGGTCCGTCTGGAGATCGAGGGCGAGAAAACCCAGGTCGACCGTGATGTGTTGGAAAAACTCGAAGCGCCACTCACCCACCTGCTGCGCAATGCCGTCGATCACGGCATCGAATCGCCGGAGCAACGGCTGTTGGCCGGCAAGCCCGAGGAAGGCCTGATCCGCCTTCGTGCTTCCCATCAGGCCGGATTGCTGGTGCTGGAACTCAGTGATGATGGCAACGGTGTCGATCTGGAAAAGGTCCGTCGCAGCATCATCGAACGCCAATTGTCCCCGGCGGAAACCGCCGCACAGTTGAGCGAAGAGGAACTGCTGACGTTCCTGTTCCTGCCGGGTTTCAGCCTGCGCGACACGGTCACTGAAGTTTCCGGCCGCGGCGTCGGCCTGGACGCGGTGCAGCACATGGTCCGCCAGTTGCGTGGCGCGGTGGTGCTGGAGCAGACGGCGGGCGAGGGCAGCCGCTTTCACCTGGAGGTGCCGCTGACCCTGTCGGTGGTGCGCAGCCTGGTGGTGGAAGTCGGCGACGAAGCCTATGCCTTTCCGCTGGCGCATATCGAACGCATGTGCGATCTGGAGCCGGGGGACATCGTTCAGGTCGAGGGCCGCCAGCATTTTTGGCATGAAGGCCGGCACGTCGGACTGGTCGCCGCCAGCCAATTGCTGCAACGTCCGGCGAGCCAGGGCAATCAGCAGACCTTGAAAGTCGTGGTCATTCGCGAGCGCGATACCGTTTATGGCGTCGCGGTCGAGCGTTTTATCGGCGAGCGCACGCTGGTGGTGCTGCCCCTGGATGAGCGCCTGGGCAAGATCCAGGACATTTCCGCCGGAGCCTTGCTCGACGATGGCTCGGTGGTGTTGATCGTCGACGTCGAGGACATGTTGCGTTCGGTGGACAAACTGCTCAACACCGGGCGCCTGGAGCGCATCGCCCGTCACAGCAACCAGGCGGCCGAAGCGGCACGCAAGCGGATTCTGGTGGTGGATGACTCGCTCACTGTGCGCGAACTGCAACGCAAATTGCTGCTCAATCGCGGCTATGACGTGGCCGTGGCGGTGGACGGCATGGACGGCTGGAACGCATTGCGTTCGGAAGATTTCGATCTGTTGATCACCGATATCGATATGCCGCGCATGGACGGTATCGAACTGGTGTCGTTGTTGCGGCGGGACAACCGCCTGCAATCGTTGCCGGTGATGGTGGTTTCCTACAAGGATCGAGAGGAGGACCGTCGCCGTGGACTGGATGCCGGAGCCGACTATTATCTAGCCAAAGCCAGTTTTCATGATGACGCCCTGCTTGATGCAGTGGTTGAGCTCATAGGAGGAGCGCGGGCATGAAGATCGCAATTGTCAACGACATGCCCATGGCCGTAGAAGCCCTGCGCCGGGCGCTGGCGTTCGAGCCGGCGCACCAGGTGATCTGGGTGGCCGGCAACGGCAGGGAAGCCGTGCAGATGTGTGCCGAACAGACCCCGGACCTGATCCTGATGGACCTGATCATGCCAGTGATGGACGGGGTGGAGGCGACTCGCCGGATCATGGCCGAAACGCCCTGCGCCATTGTCATCGTCACGGTCGATCGTCAACAGAATGTGCATCGGGTCTTCGAAGCCATGGGCCATGGTGCCCTGGACGTGGTCGACACCCCGGCCATCGGAGCCGGCAATGCCCAGGAAGCGGCAGCGCCGCTGTTACGCAAAATCATGAATGTGGGCTGGCTGATCGGCGAAAAGGGCAACCGCGAGCGATCAGTGCCGGGCCCGCTGCGCAGTGCTGGTTCGCGCCAGAGTCTGATTGCCATTGGCTCATCCGCTGGCGGGCCGGCGGCACTGGAAGTCCTACTCAAGGGACTTCCGAGGGATTTTTCCCCGGCCATCGTGCTGGTCCAGCATGTTGACCAGGTGTTTGCCGCCGGAATGGCCGAATGGCTCAGTAGCGCCAGCGGGCTCAACGTGCGCCTGGCACAGGAAGGCGAGCCGCCACAAAGTGGCACCGTGTTGCTGGCCGGCACCAACCACCATATCCGCTTGTTGAAAAACGGCACGCTGGCCTACACCGCGGAACCGGTCAATGAGATTT
>NZ_RCOE01000113.1:0-1506 GCF_004321495.1 Pseudomonas sp. Sample_10 | reverse complement strand
AAGTTCACCGGGGCCAGCATCAGGGCCGGGAACGAACCGCGGGTCACCAGGCTGTCCAGGGTTTCGCGAGCGTACGGGAACAGGATGTTCGGGCAGAACGCACCCAGGGTGTGGCTCATCGAAGCGTCGTCCAGGTTCTTGATCAGGAAGATACCGGCCTGTTGCACTTCGGCGATGAACGCCACTTCGTCACCGTTCTTCACGGTTACCGACAAGGTCAGTACGACTTCGTGAAAGTCGCTCTCCAGAGCCTTTTGACGGGTGTTCAGATCCAGACCGACACTCGGCTCCCACTGCTGGCGGAAAATCGCCGGGCTTTTCGGGGCTTCGAAGGACAAGTCACGTACGTAGATGCGCTGCAAGGAGAATTGCGGTGCGTTTTCTTCTTCGCTGGCTGCAGTGTTCTGTTGGTCAGTCATCTCAGATCCTTTCTGATCTTGGGCTTTTATAAGGTATGGAACTCAGGCCTTGAGCAGTGCGTCGAGCTTGCCGGCGCGCTCCAGGGCAAACAAATCGTCACAACCGCCGACGTGGGTGCTGCCGATCCAGATCTGCGGCACGGAGGTACGTCCGGCCTTCTGAGCCATTGCAGCACGCACCTGCGGCTTGCCATCGACCTTGATCTCTTCGAAGGCCACGCCTTTGTTCTCGAGCAGGTACTTGGCTCGGGAGCAATAAGGGCAGTAATCGCTGGAGTAGACGACGACGTTGCTCATATCACTTCACCAGCGGCAGATTGTCGGCTTTCCAGCTGGAAACGCCACCGGACAGCTTGGCGGCGGTGAAACCGGCTTTCATCAGCTCGCGAGCGTGGGTGCCCGCAGTCTGGCCCATGGCGTCGACCAGAATGATGGTCTTGGCCTTGTGCTTTTCCAGCTCGCCAACGCGAGCAGTCAGTTTGTCGTGCGGAATGTTCAACGCACCAACAATGTGACCGGCGGCAAAATCCTTCGCCGGACGAATGTCGATCACCACGCCCGCGTCTTTGTTGACCAGGCCGGTCAGTTCACCGGTGCTCAGGCTACGGCCGCCGCCCTGCATCTGATAAGCGATCAGCGCGGCCAGCAGTACGACGAAGATACCGACGAGAATGTAGTGGTTAGTGGCAAATTCAATCAGGTGAGCAACCATCGAAGGAGGTTCCAGGGCGTTAAAATGTCGGCCAGTATACACAGCCACTATGGTGGGCCAAACCCCGTCTGGCGGTGACGCGGCAGGAACTTCGCTTTAAACTGCGACTCCCTTTTTCCATCATCCCCTTTTACCTCAGCCACGAGTGGATTCCATGACTACCACGCCTAAACCTTTGGTCCTGATGATTCTCGACGGCTTCGGTCACAGCGACAACCCTGAATCCAACGCGATCTTTGCCGCGAAAAAGCCTGTGCTGGACCGCTTGTGGGCCACCGTACCGAACGGCCTGATCTCGGGCAGCGGCATGGACGTCGGCTTGCCGGATGGCCAGATGGGCAACTCCGAAGTCGGCCACATGAACCTCGGCGCCGG
>NZ_RCOE01000190.1:0-7158 GCF_004321495.1 Pseudomonas sp. Sample_10 | reverse complement strand
CAGTTCAAACTTGTAGGTCGTGGACGGCTGGGCCATGAACGGGCTTCTTGATACGGGGAAAGGCGGCAAGTCTAACCGATGCGACCACCATTGAACGAATAGAAGCCGATCTACCTGGGGCGCCTGACGGTCGGCTATGTTAAAACTCTGTACTCGCTCAACCCCTTTTCCTACAGGATCACGTATGTCGTTGACCGCCAAACCGCTCTCGGGCCTGAAAGTCGTTGAATTGGGCACGTTGATTGCCGGGCCATTTGCTTCGCGCATTTGCGCTGAATTCGGCGCCGATGTGATCAAGGTCGAATCCCCGGACGGCGGCGATCCATTACGCAAATGGCGCAAGTTGTATGAGGGCACTTCGCTGTGGTGGTTTGTGCAAGCACGCAATAAAAAGTCCCTGACCCTGAACCTCAAGCATCCCGACGGCCTGGCGATTCTGAAAAAGCTGCTCGGCGAAGCGGACATCCTCATCGAGAACTTCCGCCCCGGCGTCCTGGAAAAACTTGGCCTGGGCTGGGAGATCCTGCATGCATTGAATCCGAAGCTGGTAATGGTGCGGCTCTCGGGCTTCGGCCAGACCGGGCCGATGAAAGATCAACCAGGGTTTGGTGCGGTCGGCGAGTCCATGGGCGGTTTGCGCTACATCACCGGTTTTGAAGATCGCCCACCGGTGCGCACCGGCATATCCATTGGCGACTCGATTGCCGCACTCTGGGGCGTGATCGGCGCGCTGATGGCTTTGCGGCACCGTGAGGTCAACGGCGGCCAGGGCCAGGTGGTTGATGTAGCGCTGTATGAAGCGATCTTCGCCATGATGGAAAGCATGGTCCCGGAGTTCGACGTGTTCGGTTTCATCCGTGAACGGACCGGCAACATCATGCCCGGCATCACGCCCTCTTCGATCCATACCAGTGCCGACGGCAAGCACGTACAGATCGGCGCCAACGGCGATGCGATCTTCAAGCGTTTCATGCTGATCATGGGTCGCGAAGATCTGGCCAACGACCCGTTGCTGGCCAGCAACGACGGGCGTGACAGCCGCCGTGACGAGCTCTACGGCGTCATTGATCGCTGGGTCAATTCGTTGCCGCTGGACAGGATTCTTGAGCTGCTGAATCAGGCCGACGTACCGGCCAGCCGAATCTTCAGCGCCGAAGACATGTTCAGCGATCCGCAGTACCTCGCCCGGGAAATGTTCCTGCAGGCCAAACTGCCGGATGGCAAAGATTTCAAGATGCCGGGAATTGTGCCGAAACTCTCTGACACACCCGGTGATTGTGAATGGGTCGGGCCGCAACTGGGCGAGCACAACGCGCAGGTACTCCAGGAACTTGGCTATGACGCGTCGCAGATCGCACAACTGCGCAAAGACGGAGCCATCTGAGCTCAAGCGTCTGCTTGCGCAACTCTTCAAGCACTGCCTGTGGCGTAACGGGCGGGCGTTGTGTGCGGTGGCGAGCGTTCTGTTGATTAGCGCTACGTCACCGCCGGCGTTGGCGCAACCCAAAGACACGCTGATCTGGCTCAAACGCGACCTGCCACCGCTGTTCATTTTCGAAGGACCGAAAAAAGGCCTGGGCATTATCGATCAACTGTTGACGAAACTGATCGCCGGCATGCCGCAGTACCAACACAGCGTGATGAAGGTCAATCGCGCGCGCGGCTTGCAGATGCTCCACGAGCCCTCTCTCATGTGTGATGCCGCTTTGAACTGGAGCAAGGAACGCGAAACCTGGATCGCGTTTTCCATCCCGGTATTCCGCGCCATGAGCAATGGCCTGGCCGTGCGCCGCGTTGATCGCAACGTGCTGGCGCCATTCATCAAGGATGGAGAAGTGGATCTGGCCGCCCTGCTGGCCACCGGCACCGTGACGCTGGGGATCGTCGCCGAACGCAACTACGGCGAGTACCTCGACGTGCTGCTCAAACAGGCTCCGCCCAAGGCCTTGACGCTCCATTACGGTAACGACGCATTGGGCAGCCTCTTGCAAATGCAACGCCTGGGACGCTTGCAGCTGTTGCTGGGCTATCGTCCGGAAATCCGTTATCAGGCGCAGCAGCAAGGGATCGCGGAGAATGAATTGCAGTTCTACCCGATTCGCAACACCGGTAAATACTTGTCCGGTTACATCGGTTGCACCGACACGCCGCAGGGTCGAAAGGCGATCACCGAAATAAACCAACTGTTGCGTACCCTGCCCCGTGACTATCTGAGCGAGGCCTACGCGGCCTGGCTTGACCCGGAAAGTCGCAGTGAATACCTGGAGGCTTCCAGGACATTTTTCGAGCAACAGACCGGGCACTGACAAACGCCGGGCAAAAAGAAACCCCGAGAAGTGGGGAGACGACTCGGGGTTAAACGTGGCCTGCATCAGACCCGTAGCAACAAGCTACAAGCACCGGAGCACAATGCTTGATCCTGTTGTTAATGGGTCTGACTGACCTTGGTGCAGGAAGGTTCCCACAAATGACAATTCAATTTCGACTGGCCAACAGCTTGTCCTGAGCGGCATTACGCAGCGCCGCGATCACACAAGGCTCCAGGCGTCCTTCAGCAATCAGCACATCGCGATGCAAGCCGTCGACCACATCGGTCAGCAAGCGCTTGTCGCTCAACTGCGCCTGATTGAACTTGCGCTCGACCACGATCTCACCGATCGCGTTCCTCAATGTCACACGGCATTCACCCTGAATACCTGACGGGGTCAATGTCACTTGATACGGGCTCAGAGCCTCACCGAGCAAGAGACTGATACTTTCCATCTCGATCACCACTCAATAGTCCGAAAACAAAGTGCCTGGGGCGTCACTACAGTAAATGACCGCCGGCCCGGGAAGAAAGTTCTGAAAGACATAACGGCGTCCCTGATCGACAGAGCATGCATGGCCAAGATGACAGAGAGAAAACAACTCCGTCACGCCTGTCGACCCCGTTGACCGATATCACTCCAGCCCCCCAACAGACCGCGCAATTGCCCGTCCGCACTGTAGAACGGCACCGTCCATTGATAGACGTCCTTGAGGCCACTGTGCAAGAGCAATTGCCGCTCGCTGAAGCATGGCTTGCGCGTGTTCAGTTGAACCATGAGCTCGGCATGCAGAAGTTCGGCCGTCGCTTTGGGCATGATGTCGAGCTCGATGAGCTGGCGCCCCTGAGCCTGATCGAAGCGTATCGCCAGATGCTCCTCGTAACTCTTGTTGCACATGACCAGGCGCCCTTGCAGATCACGAACGAACATCGGATCGGGCATAGCGTCCAGCAACGTATGCTGGAACGCCAACTGATCGCGAAGGTCGTTCGCGGCATCCTGGCGCTGCTGGATCAGTGTCGTGAGGCGACGATTCCAGACCAGGCAAAGCAGTGCAAATACGCTGCAAACAACAACGCTCCAGCAATCCAGCCGTTCCCACGCCGAAGGCGTCGCTACGGGTGCCGTTGCTCCGAACCATTTGTGGCGAATCGCGCGTAACTCAGCTGGTGAAAATGCTTCGAGCGCCTTGTTGAGGATGCTCAACAGTTGTGGTTGGCCTTTGCGCACAGCCAGGTAATCAGCGTCCCATTTGCCCTCTATCGCTGCGCCGACCTTGAGCCGCCCCGAAGGATAGAGTCGGGCGCCGACTTCGGTGTCGATGGTCGCGTAGGCTTCGCCGCTTTCGACCAACGCCCGAGCCTCGGCGTAGGTCTTGACCGAGCGCAGCTCAATGGATGGGTACTCATGGCGAATCACAGCTTCCAGCGCGTGTCGGGTCGGTAACACCAGGACCTTTTTCGCCAACTGCTCCAACGACTGCACGGCGGGCGCTTCGCTATGACCGATAAGCACCCAGCTTGCGCCACCGTACGCATGACTGAAATCCAGGAATGCCCTGCGCTCGTCGTTCATGGACAACATCGTGCTCATGTCGGCTGCACCACTTTCCAGGCGCTGGAGCAACTGGTCGGAGGAGAACGTCTCTTCGTAGACGAACTTCAGCCCTGTCAGGGTGCTGATGCGCTCCAGCACATCGTTGTTGAAACCGCTCCAATGGCCGTGCTCGTCCTTGAACAGATACAACGGGTACTGTGTCAACGCAACGACAACCTGACGCTGCTCAGCGAGGTATTTGCGCTCCTGCGCATCCAGCGCGAGCACCGGGGCGGCGGCTGCAACGTCCGACTCAAAAGCCATCATTTGCGCCGCCACGGCCCACTGGGCAAAGCCCAGAGCCGCAATAAAAAACAACCAGCACATCGCTGGTTTTGACTCATGGAAACACGGCATTGCCACATCCTTGTGTTCAGTTCACCCGTCCTTCAGGGGCGAATCTCGACGGCAGTGTGGCACGCAGAAACGAGAAAGCCCGTCAGGGACGGGCTTCAATGTGTGACAGGTTTTGCCCGTTACAATGGCTTACCGCGGTTGCCATGCTGGCTGACAAAGGCCTGTACGGCTTTCAGCTCGTTCGGCAACACGGTGCAACGCTCATCTCTTTCAAACAAATCAGAAAGATGTACAGGGAGTTCCAGCGCTTTTCCTACGCCGGCTTTCTCCACCGCATCCGGAAACTTGACCGGATGCGCCGTGCCCAGAATCACCATCGGGATATCCAGGCTGCGACGGCATTCGCGTGCTGCCTTGACGCCGATCGCCGTATGCGGATCCAGCACTTCGCCGGTTTGCTCGTAAACTTCGGCGATGGTTTCGCAGGTTTGTGCGTCATCCACGGCCAGCGAGTCGAACAGTTTGCGGGCTTCGGTCCAGCGCTCCTGCCCGACGCTGAAACCACCACCTTGCTTGAAGCTGTCCATCAGACCGGCAATCGCCGCGCCGTTGCGACCGTGCAGATCGAACAGCAGGCGTTCGAAGTTCGATGACACCATGATGTCCATCGACGGCGACAGGGTGGCGTGCAGGGTTTCCTTGACGTACTGGTTGCCGCTCATGAAGCGGTGCAGGATGTCGTTGCGGTTGGTGGCGACGATCAATTGATTGATCGGCAGGCCCATGTTGCGCGCCAGGTAACCGGCGAAAATGTCGCCGAAGTTGCCGGTCGGCACCGAGAACGACACCGAGCGCGCCGGGCCGCCCAACTGCAGGGCTGCGTGGAAGTAGTAAACGATCTGGGCCATGATCCGCGCCCAGTTGATCGAGTTCACCGCCACCAGGCGAGTGCCCTTGAGGAAGCTCTGGTCGGCGAAACTCGCCTTGACCATTTCCTGGCAGTCATCGAAGTTACCTTCGATGGCGATGTTGTGGATGTTCTCACCGAAGATCGTGGTCATCTGTCGACGTTGCACTTCGGACACACGGTTGTGCGGGTGCAGGATAAAAATGTCGACGTTTTCGCAGTGCTTGCAACCTTCGATGGCGGCCGAACCGGTATCACCGGAGGTGGCACCGACGATCACCACGCGCTCGCCGCGCTTTTCCAGCACGTAATCGAGCAAACGACCCAGCAGTTGCAGGGCGAAATCCTTGAACGCCAGGGTCGGGCCGTGGAACAGCTCCAGCACCCATTCGTTGCCGTTCAGCTGACGCAGCGGCGCGACGGCGCTATGGGCGAACACACCGTAGGTTTCTTCAAGAATCTTTTTGAAATCGGCATCGGGAATGCTGCCGGTGACGAACGGGCGCATGACCCGGAAAGCCAGCTCGTGATACGGCAGGCCGGCCCAGGAAGCGATTTCTTCCTGGGTAAAACGTGGCAGGTTTTCCGGGACGTACAGACCGCCGTCGGTGGCAAGACCTGCCAGCAGGACGTCTTCGAAATTCAGGGCCGGTGCCTGGCCGCGGGTACTGATGTAACGCATGACTGACTCCAATGGACAGTGTTCGCAATGCCGGGCGCCCGACACGGCGCCCGGTAAACGATAACGGCTTAGTTCAGGTGCTCGACACGGATCCGTACAACCGGACCGACCACGCCCGCCAGGGCTTCCAAAGCTGCGATGGCATCGTTGATGCGCTGTTCCACCACTCGGTGGGTCAGCAGGATCATCGGCACCAGGCCGTCGTGCTCTTCGGCTTCCTTCTGCATGATCGACTCGATGTTGATCCCCCGCTCAGAGAGGATGCTTGCCACCTGGGCCAATACGCCCGGATGATCCTTGGCCTGGATGCGCAAGTAGTAAGCGCTTTCGCAGGATTCGATCGGCAGGATCGGGTGAGCGGACAACGAGTCCGGCTGGAAAGCCAGGTGCGGTACGCGGTTTTCCGGGTCGGAGGTCATGGCGCGAACCACGTCCACCAGGTCGGCGATCACCGACGAAGCGGTCGGTTCCATGCCGGCGCCGGCGCCGTAGAACAGGGTCGAACCGGCGGCGTCTCCGTTGACCATCACCGCGTTCATTACGCCGTTGACGTTGGCGATCAGGCGATCGGCCGGGATCAGCGTCGGGTGCACGCGCAGTTCAATACCGGATGCGGTGCTGCGCGCCACCCCCAGATGCTTGATGCGATAACCCAGCGCTTCGGCGTAGTTGACGTCGGCGGTGGTCAGTTTGGTGATGCCTTCGGTGTAAGCCTTGTCGAATTGCAGCGGAATGCCGAATGCAATCGAAGCCAGAATCGTCAGCTTGTGCGCCGCATCGATGCCTTCAACGTCAAAGGTCGGGTCTGCTTCGGCATAGCCCAGGGCTTGCGCTTCGGCCAACACGTCTTCGAAAGTCCGGCCTTTCTCGCGCATCTCGGTGAGAATGAAGTTGCCGGTGCCGTTGATGATCCCGGCCACCCAGTTGATGCGGTTGGCGGACAAGCCTTCACGGATCGCCTTGATGACTGGAATGCCACCCGCCACGGCTGCTTCAAACGCAACAATCACGCCCTTCTCGCGTGCCTTGGCGAAAATTTCATTACCGTGAACGGCGATGAGCGCCTTGTTCGCGGTGACCACATGCTTGCCATTCTCGATGGCCTTGAGTACCAGCTCGCGGGCAACGGTATAGCCGCCCATCAGCTCTATCACGATGTCGATCTCAGGGTTCGTGGCCACTTCGAAGACATCGTTGGTAATCGCAATACCGGTCGTTTGGAACTGAGGCTTTGGCGTGCGCATGGCAATTTGTGCCACTTCGATCCCACGCCCGGCACGACGAGAGATTTCCTCGGCGTTGCGCTGAAGTACGTTGAAGGTACCGCCACCGACGGTCCCTAACCCACAGATGCCTACTTTGACCGG
>NZ_RCOE01000110.1:0-1510 GCF_004321495.1 Pseudomonas sp. Sample_10 | reverse complement strand
TACGGTAACTACATCGGCGGCGAGTTCGTCGCGCCTGTCAAAGGTCAGTACTTCACCAATACTTCGCCAGTCAATGGCCAACCGATTGCCGAATTCCCCCGTTCCACGGCCGAAGACATCGACAAGGCCCTGGACGCTGCCCACGCGGCCGCCGATGCCTGGGGCGCCACGTCCGCCCAGGCCCGCTCGCTGGTGCTGCTGAAAATCGCCGACCGCATCGAACAGCACCTCGAAACCCTGGCAATCACTGAATCCTGGGACAACGGCAAAGCCGTGCGTGAAACCCTCAACGCCGACATTCCGCTGGCCGCCGACCACTTCCGCTATTTCGCCGGTTGCCTGCGCGCCCAGGAAGGCAGCGCCGCAGAAATCGACGGCAACACCGTGGCCTATCACATCCATGAACCGCTGGGCGTGGTCGGGCAGATCATCCCCTGGAACTTCCCGATCCTGATGGCCGCATGGAAACTCGCCCCGGCGCTGGCCGCCGGCAACTGCGTGGTGCTCAAGCCTGCCGAGCAAACGCCGCTGGGCATTACCGTGCTGGTCGAACTGATCGGCGACCTGCTGCCACCGGGCGTGCTGAACATCGTGCAAGGCTTCGGCAAAGAAGCCGGCGAAGCGCTGGCCACCAGCAAACGCATCGCCAAAATTGCCTTCACCGGCTCGACCCCGGTCGGCTCGCACATCATGAAATGCGCGGCGGAAAACATCATTCCGTCCACCGTGGAGCTGGGTGGCAAGTCGCCGAACATCTTCTTCGAAGACATCATGCAGGCCGAACCGTCGTTCATCGAAAAAGCCGCCGAAGGCCTGGTGCTGGCGTTCTTCAACCAGGGCGAAGTCTGCACCTGCCCATCCCGGGCGCTGGTGCAAGAGTCGATCTACGACGAGTTCATGGCCGTGGTGATGAAGAAGGTCCTGCAGATCAAACGTGGCGACCCGCTGGACACCGACACCATGGTCGGCGCCCAGGCGTCCGAGCAGCAATTCGACAAGATCCTTTCGTACCTGGAAATCGCCAAGGGCGAAGGCGCCGAACTGCTGACCGGCGGCAAGGTGGAAAAACTCGAGGGCAACCTGGCGAGCGGGTATTACATCCAGCCGACGCTGCTCAAGGGCACCAACAAGATGCGCGTGTTCCAGGAAGAAATCTTCGGCCCGGTGGTGAGCATCACCACCTTCAAGGACGAAGCCGAAGCCCTGGCGATTGCCAACGACACCGAGTTCGGCCTCGGCGCCGGCCTCTGGACCCGCGACATCAACCGCGCCTATCGCATGGGCCGCGCCATCAAGGCCGGTCGTGTGTGGACCAACTGCTACCACCTGTACCCGGCGCACGCCGCGTTCGGCGGCTACAAGAAATCCGGCGTCGGCCGTGAAACCCACAAGATGATGCTCGATCACTATCAGCAGACCAAAAACCTGCTGGTGAGCTACGACATCAATCCGCTGGGCTTCTTCTGATCCGGCGCGATATCGCGTAACGGCTATCGCGGGCAAGCCTTGC
>NZ_RCOE01000083.1:0-7201 GCF_004321495.1 Pseudomonas sp. Sample_10 | reverse complement strand
GGCTGAGGCACGCCGTTGACGTTGGCGAAGGTGTAACCCTCGTTACCCAGACGACGGGTGATCAGTTCGGAAGTGGTGGTCATCAGCTTGCGCGAGAACACCTGGCCTTTCTGCACCAGCAACAGGGACTTGACCTGGTCTTCAGGGACCTTCAGGTCGCCGCTCAGCTTGACGTCGCGAACGGTGTACTTCTCGCCTTCGTTGACGTTGACGGTGATATAGACGTGCTTCTTGTCCGGGGTGATGGACACCTGGGTCGAAGCGATATCCATGTTGATATAGCCACGGTCCAGGTAGTAGGAACGCAGGCGCTCCAGGTCACCGGAGAGTTTTTCACGGGCGTACTTGTCATCGTTCTTGAAGAACGACAGCCAGTTGGTGGTCTTGAGTTCGAACAGGTCGATCAGGTCTTCGTCAGGGAAGACGGTGTTGCCCACCACGTTGATGTGCTGGATCGCCGCAACGGTGCCTTCGTTGATGTTGACCTTCAGGCCGACGCGGTTACGCGGCTGCGGCACCACTTCGGTGTCGACGGTAGCGGAATAGCGGCCCTGAGCGACGTACTGGCGCTGCAGTTCATTACGCACGCCTTCGAGGGTGGCACGCTGGAAGATTTCGCCTTCGGCCAGACCGGACTGCTTCAAGCCCTTCATCAGGTCTTCAGTGGAGATCGCCTTGTTACCTTCGATCTCGATACTGGCAACCGACGGACGCTCGACTACCGTAATGACAAGGACGTTGCCATCGCGGCCCAGCTGGATATCTTGAAAGAACCCGGTTTTGAACAGCGCACGAGTGGATTCCACCAGGCGACGATCATCCGCCTGTTCACCGACGTTCAACGGCAAAGCACCAAAGACGCTACCCGCGGAGACCCGCTGGAGGCCATTGACGCGAATATCAGAGATAGTGAAGGACTCGGCGTGAACTTCGGCGATCATCAATACGGTGAGAACCGCAGTTAGCAGCAGACGTTTCATGAAGTCCTTTCTTATTCCAACTGGCAATAAACAAACTGCCGCAAAATGCGGCAGATTCGCAATTCAGCGAAGTGTTACAGACGACCCAGATCATTGACCAGAGCAAGCAACATCACTCCGACCACCAAACTGATACCGATCTGTATCCCCCAACCTTGCACCCGATCCGACAAGGGACGACCACGCGCCCACTCGATCAGATAAAACAACAAATGCCCCCCATCCAGCACAGGAATGGGCAGCAAATTCAGAACCCCCAGGCTAATACTCAGATAAGCAAGGAAATTCAGGAAATCAGCAACACCCGACTGGGCCGAAGCGCCCGCCACTTTAGCAATGGTTATCGGTCCACTCAAGTTTTTTACCGAGAGCTCACCGAACAACATTTTCTTCAGTGAATCGAGAGTCAGCAGGCTCATGGTCCAGGTGCGTTTGGCCCCTTCGCCAATTGCGGCCAGAGGCCCGTAACTAACCTCGCGGATCATTTCCGGCGGCCAGTCGACCGCTTTCACCCCAGCCCCAAGATAGCCACTGGGCGCCTTGCTCTCGCCGCGGGCAGCGAGCGTCACCGGGACGTCGATTTGAGCACCATCGCGCTCAACCCGCAGCATGATTTTGGTATCAGGACGCAAACGCACGGTGTCGACCACCTGTTGCCAGTCGTCCAGCGACTTGCCATCGAGCGCCAGCAAGCGGTCACCCATTTTCAGCCCGGCGGCCTGCGCCGGACCTTTCGGATCCAGTTCAGCCAGGACCGGCGGCAGTGCCGGACGCCACGGACGAATCCCCAGCGAACGGATCGGATCCGGTTCATCAGCACCCTTGAGCCATTTGTCCAAAGCCAGCTCACGAGGCGAATCCATCGAAGAGCCCTGATCGCGAACCAGCACTTGCAATGAACCGCTCTCCCCAAGGCGACGGACCAATTGCAAATTCACCGCCGCCCAACCGGATGTCGGTTCGCCGTCGATGGAAATGATCTCCTGGCCAGCAGTCAAGCCCGCCCTGGCGGCGATACTGCCGGACTCCACGGCGCCGATGACGGGGCGCACCTGCTCGCTGCCGAGCATGGCCAACACCCAGAAAAACACTAACGCCAACAGAAAGTTGGCAATAGGGCCGGCCGCCACGATTGCAATACGCTGGCGAACCGACTTGCGATTGAAGGATTGATCGACCTGATCAGCCGGAACCTCGCCTTCACGCTCATCGAGCATTTTTACGTAGCCACCCAGCGGGATGGCAGCCACCACGAACTCAGTGCCTTGCTTGTCGTGCCAGCGCAGGAGCGGCATGCCGAAGCCTACGGAGAAACGCAGCACTTTGACCCCGCAGCGACGCGCGACCCAGAAATGGCCGAACTCGTGGAAGGTAACCAGCACACCCAAAGCCACCAGGGTGCCGACAATCATATAGAGCGCGCTCATCTACTTTCTCCGCATTCCTATCCGGTGCCGCATGGGTCAACGCGTTGCAGCACTCACCGCCCGTGACGACTCAACCACTGTTCAGCCAGCAGACGCGCTTTCGCATCCGCCGTGAACACTGCCTCAAGATCATCGACTGCCACTACAGGCTCAAGATTCAAGGTTTCTTCGATGATACTCGCGATTTCCGGGTAACGAACCCGTCCGTCGAGAAACGCGGCCACAGCTACCTCATTCGCAGCATTGAGCATCGCCGGAGCACTGTTGCCCGCCTCTGCCGCCAGCCGCGCCAGACGCAGGCAAGGGAAGCGCTCTTCGTCCGGTGCCTGGAAATCCAGGCGCGCGATGGCAAACAAGTCCAGCGGCGGCACCCCTGAATCGATCCGCTCCGGCCAGGCCAGCGCGTTGGCGATCGGCGTGCGCATGTCCGGGTTACCCAATTGCGCCAAAACCGAACCATCGATGTAGTCGACCAGCGAATGAATCACGCTTTGCGGGTGAATCACCACCTCGACCTGGGATGGCTTGGCATCGAACAGCCAACAGGCCTCGATCAGCTCAAGCCCCTTGTTCATCATGCTGGCCGAATCGACCGAAATCTTGCGCCCCATCGACCAGTTAGGGTGGGCGCACGCTTGCTCAGGTGAAACATGCGCCAACTCAGCCATGGGCGTCTGTCGGAACGGACCACCGGAGGCCGTCAGTAAAATCCGACGTACACCGACCGAGCTCAGACCCCGTGCGAAATCCACTGGCATGCATTGGAATATCGCATTGTGCTCACTGTCGATCGGCAGCAATACCGAGCCACTTTTACGCACCGCCTGCATGAATAACGCACCGGACATGACCAGCGCTTCTTTGTTGGCGAGGAGGATCTTCTTGCCTGCCTCGACCGCTGCCAGCGTCGGGCGCAGCCCTGCCGCACCGACAATGGCCGCCATGACTGCATCCACTTCAGGATCGGCAGCCACCTGACACAAGCCTTCCTCCCCCACCAGCACCCGGGTCGACAGGCCTGCCGCACGCAAATCATCCTGCAAGCTGCGTGCAGCGCCAGCTTCCGGCACTACAGCAAATCGTGGCGTATGCCGCACGCACAATGCCAGCAATTCACTCAAACGAGTGAATCCGCTCAGGGCATAGGCTTGATAGCGCTCGGGATGGCGAGCGATGACGTCGAGGGTGCTCAAACCGATCGAGCCGGTCGCCCCCAGAACCGTAATCTGCTGGGGACGGCTCATGGTGCCGCCATCCACAACAGCACGGCGAATACGGGAATGGCTGCCGTCAGGCTGTCAATCCGGTCCAGCACGCCGCCATGCCCCGGCAGCAGATTGCTGCTGTCCTTGATCCCGGATTGGCGCTTGAACATGCTTTCGGTCAGATCGCCCACAACCGAAATAAACACAATCACAGCAGCGCAGATCAGGCCCTTGAACAGTTCAGCTACGGTCCAGTCACGCACAAAGCCGACAATCACGGTGATGACCAGACTCAAGGCCAGGCCGCCATAGACACCTTCCCAACTCTTGCCAGGACTGACCTGCGGTGCCAGCTTGCGCTTGCCGAAAGCCCGGCCGGAAAAGTAGGCGCCGATATCAGCCCCCCAGACCAGCACCATCACCGCCATGATCAGCCAGTTGCCCAAAGGCTGCTGCTTGATCTGAACCAGGCCTTGCCAGGCCGGCAGCAGGATCAGCAGGCCGATCACCAGCTTGCAGGCCGCGCTGGCCCAATGCTCGCTGGAGCGCGGGTACGTCAGCACCAGATAGGTTGCAACGCCCCACCACAGTACCGAAGCCCCCAGCACCCAAGGCGCAAGCCCGGGCAGGATGTACATGATAAACAGCATCAACGCGACGACAGCGGCATAGGCAACGCGTGCAGGCTGGGCAGTGAAGCCCGCCAGACGCGCCCACTCCCAGGCACCGAGGGTCACGACCAGCCCGATGAACAGCGCAAAACCGGAGCCTTCGAGCAGGAAAAAACCGCCCAAGGCAATCGGCAGCAGGATCAGCGCGGTGATGATTCGTTGTTTAAGCATTAAACCCGGGCTCCAGCCTCGACCTGCTCGCTCGTTTTACCGAAGCGACGCTGGCGGGA
Organism: Pseudomonas sp. Sample_10; assembly: GCF_004321495.1. NCBI lineage: Bacteria > Pseudomonadati > Pseudomonadota > Gammaproteobacteria > Pseudomonadales > Pseudomonadaceae > Pseudomonas > Pseudomonas sp. Sample_10. The sequence continues at coordinate 2,688 of NZ_RCOE01000083.1, read as the reverse complement.
TGCGAAATCGGCCAGTGCATTACGCATGGCATCGTGTTTGAAGTCCGGCCAGAACAGGTCGGAGAAATACAACTCGGCGTAAGCCAGCTGCCACAGCAGGAAGTTGCTGATGCGATGCTCGCCACCGGTACGGATGCACAAGTCCGGCAACGGCAGGTCGCCGGTCGCCAGACAGGTTTGCAGCAAATCCGGGGTGATGTCTTCCGGACGCAGGTGCCCGGCCTGGACTTCACGCGCCAGACGCTGGGCGGCCTGCGCGATATCCCACTGACCACCGTAGTTGGCCGCGATCTGCAGGACGAAACGGTTGGCGCCCGCGGTCATGGTTTCGGCTTCACGCATGGCAGCCTGAAGCTCCGGATGAAAGCGCGAACGATCACCGATGATACGCAGGCTGATGTTGTTGTCGTTGAGGCGCTTGGCCTCACGACGCAATGCCTTGAAGAACAAATCCATCAAGGCACTGACCTCATCGGCCGGGCGCTGCCAGTTCTCACTGGAGAACGCAAACAGGGTCAAGACCTCGACCCCCGACTCCGCACATACCTCGATGACCGCACGAACCGCATCGACACCCGCTTTATGCCCGGCGACACCCGGCATAAAGCGTTTTTTCGCCCAGCGATTATTACCATCCATGATGATCGCGACATGGCGCGGCACCGCGGTGGGCGCAATCTGCTTGGTCTTTTCCATGAAAACTCGACCCTTATACGGCCATCAGGTCTTTTTCTTTCTGCGCCAGATCCGCGTCGATTTTAGCCACGAACTTCTTGGTCAGATCATCGATTTCGCCAGTGGCGCGACGTTCTTCGTCTTCGCTGATCTCTTTTTCCTTGACCAGGTCCTTGAGCTGGCTGTTCGCATCACGACGGATGTTGCGCACGGCAACACGGGCGTCTTCTGCAACATCGCGAGCCTGCTTGGTGAAGCCCTTGCGGGTTTCTTCAGTCAGGGCCGGCATGGAGATCAGCAGCAACTCACCCAGGTTGGTCGGGTTGAGGTTCAGGCCGGCGCTACCGATTGCCTTGTCGACAGCACCCAGCATGTTGCGCTCGAAGGCAACGACTTGCAGGGTGCGCGCATCTTTGACGGTGATGTTGGCGACTTGCTTGATCGGCGTGTCGGAGCCGTAGTAAGGCACCATCACACCTTCCAGAATGCTTGGGTGCGCCTGGCCGGTACGGATACGGCCGAAGTTGTGCGCCAGCGATTCCACGGATTTCTGCATGCGCTCTTGAGCGTCTTTCTTGATTTCGTTGATCATTGTTGAACTTCCTCGATCAGGGTTCCTTCAGCGCCACCATGTACGATATTAAGCAGGGCGCCGGGTTTGTTCATGTTAAATACGCGCAGCGGCATCTTGTGATCGCGGCACAGGCAGATGGCCGTCAGATCCATCACACCCAGCTTGCGATCCAGCACTTCATCGTAGGTCAGATGATCGAACTTCTCGGCGTGCGGGTCTTTGAATGGATCTGCGGTGTACACACCATCGACCTTGGTTGCCTTGAGTACGACATCAGCGTCGATTTCGATTGCGCGCAGGCAGGCAGCCGAATCCGTAGTAAAGAACGGGTTACCAGTACCGGCCGCGAAAATCACGACTTCCTTGGAGTTCAGGTGACGCATGGCTTTGCGGCGATCGTAGTGATCGGTCACACCTACCATGGAAATGGCCGACATCACGATGGCGGAGATATTGGCACGTTCAAGCGCATCGCGCATGGCCAGAGCGTTCATCACAGTGGCCAGCATGCCCATGTGGTCGCCCGTTACCCGATCCATGCCGGCCGCGCTCAGCGCCGCACCGCGGAACAGGTTGCCACCGCCGATCACCAGACCGACCTGCACACCGATGCCGACCAGTTGGCCGACTTCCAGCGCCATGCGATCCAGGACTTTCGGATCGATCCCGAACTCTTCCGAGCCCATCAGGGCCTCGCCGCTAAGCTTGAGTAGAATGCGTTTATAGCGAGCCTGATAACCACTGCCCTGCTGAGCCATTGCGAATCTCTCCTGCGGCGTATTTTAAAATTCTTTGCGAGCTGTTTACAGCTGGCGTTCACTCTAGCTTGGCGCTGCTTCAGCGCCATCGGAACATGGCTTTGTAAGCCAGTTCCAAAGGGAAACCAATAAAAATTGGCAGCCCATCTGAAAAGAGGCTGCGCGCGTGAGCGGGCAGCCTCTTCAGGGCGACAGTTAAAAAACTGTCTTATTGCTTGGCGGCAGCCAGCTGGGCAGCAACTTCTTCAGCGAAGTTGTCGACCGGCTTCTCGATGCCTTCGCCTACTTTGAAGTAGGTGAAGGAAACGATTTCAGCACCGGCTTTCTTGGCCAGCTCGCCAACCTTGATTTCAGGGTTCTTGACGAACGCCTGCTCAACCAGGCTTGCTTCGGCCAGGAACTTGCTGATACGGCCTTTGACCATGTTCTCAACAATGTTTTCTGGCTTGCCTTTGATTTTTTCTTCGTTCAGCTGCAGGAACACAGCCTTTTCACGCTCGATGGCTTCGGCGGAAACTTCCGAAGGCAGCAGGAACTCAGGGTTGCTGGCTGCTACGTGCATAGCGATGTCTTTGGCCAGGTCAACGTCGCCGCCTTTGAGTACAACGACAACACCGATCTTGTTACCGTGCAGGTAACCACCAACAACATCACCTTCAACGCGAACCAGGCGACGGATGT
>NZ_RCOE01000292.1:0-64795 GCF_004321495.1 Pseudomonas sp. Sample_10 | reverse complement strand
GCCCTGGACGATTACCGCGGCGGCGACGATCACCTGCCGCTGGGAGACTGACATGATGTACGACACGCTGATCCGCAATGCCCTGGTCATCGACGGCAGCAACAGCCCCGGTTACCCGGCTGACGTGGCGATCCTGAACGGGCGCATCGAGCGCATCGGCGACTTGCATGACGCCCGCGCCCGTGAAGAGATCGACGCGGCGGCAAAGGTGCTGGCGCCGGGTTTCATTGACGTGCATACCCACGATGACACGGTGGTGATCCGCCAACCGCAGATGTTGCCCAAGCTCAGCCAGGGCGTGACCACGGTGATCGTCGGCAACTGCGGGATCAGCGCCTCGCCGGTGAGTTTGCGCGCTGATCCACCGGACCCGATGAACCTGCTCGGCAGCGCGGCCGCGTTTGTCTATCCGACATTCAGCGACTACCGCGCGGCGGTCGAAGCGGCGAACACCACGTTGAACGTCGCGGCATTGGTCGGGCATACCGCGTTGCGCAGCAATCACCTTGATGACCTGTTTCGCACGGCAACGCCCGAAGAAATCGCCGCGATGCGCGAGCAGCTTCGCGAGAGCCTGCAAGCCGGTGCGTTGGGTTTGTCCACCGGCCTGGCCTACGCCAGCGCCTTCTCGGCTTCCACCGACGAAGTCATGCAATTGACCGAAGAGCTGACGGCGTTCGGTGCGGTCTACACCACCCATTTGCGCAGCGAGTTCGAACCGGTGCTGGAAGCCATGGATGAGGCGTTCCAAATCGGCCGCCACGCGAAATCGCCGGTGATCATTTCCCACCTCAAATGTGCAGGCGCCGGCAACTGGGGCCGCAGTCCGCAACTGCTTGCATCACTCGAACAGGCCGCCAAAACCCATCCAGTGGGTTGCGATTGCTATCCCTATGCCGCGAGCTCTTCGACGCTGGATCTCAAGCAAGTTACCGATGCCCATCGCATCACCATTACCTGGTCGACGCCGCACCCGGAAATGGGCGGGCGTGACTTGATCGACATCGCCGCCGAGTGGAACCTGTCGTTGCACGAAGCTGCCCGGCAACTGCAACCGGCGGGTGCGGTGTATTACGGGATGGACGAGGCCGACGTGCGCAGAATTCTCGCCCATCCACTGTCGATGGTTGGCTCCGACGGCTTGCCGGAAGACCCGTTTCCGCACCCTCGGTTGTGGGGGGCGTTCCCGCGGGTGCTCGGACATTTCAGTCGCGACGTAGGCCTGTTCCCGCTGCACACCGCCGTGCACAAAATGACCGGGTTGTCGGCGGCGCGATTCGGCTTGAAGGCGCGCGGCGAGATTCGTCAGGGCCATTGGGCGGACCTGGTGCTGTTCGACCCCGCGACCATTCGCGATGTCGCCGACTTTAACGATCCTCAACGGGCGGCCGAAGGCATTGAAGGGGTGTGGATCAATGGCGTCCTGAGTTACCGGGACGGTCAAGCCAACGGGCGACGTGAAGGGCGGTTTCTGGCGCGGGAAGGTGACTTGCGCGACGGGTTTTAAAGGCAATTCGAGCAATGCGTCACAGTGATGGCACATTGAGATTAAAGAATGCCCTCAACAAGCCGAATTGCTGACGTACAGCCCGGCTACACTGTGGGCCATTTCTGTCTGGGAGCAACTCGATGAGCTTCGGCAAAACCACCCCGATCCTGCGGATCTTCGACGAAACAAAGGCAGTTGAATTCTACGTCGACTTCCTCGGATTCAAGATCGACTGGCAACACCGCTTTGAAGCCAACTTCCCGCTGTACCTGCAAGTCTCCCGCGGTGAATGCGTATTGCACCTGTCCGAACACCACGGCGACGCGACACCGGGCTCGGCCCTGCGCATCGAAACCGATGAACTGGAAACCTTCCAGCAACAACTGCTGGCCAAGGAATACACCTTCGCCCGCCCTCACATCCAGGCCATGCCCTGGGGCAGCCAGGACATGACCGTGACCGATCCGTTTGGCAATCGGTTGGTGTTTACCAATGCGATCAGTGTTTGAAAATGTTCAGTGACAGATAGATCCCCATCGCGAGCAAGCTCGCTCCCACAGGTTGCTCACTGAACCTGTGGGAGCGAGCTTGCTCGCGAATGGATCTTTCATTCAGCGCTGACCCGGCGTCAAACGCGGAAGTGGCTCACCATCGCCTGCAATTGATTGCCCAATCGTGCCAGTTCAACACTGGAGGCGGCGGTTTCATCGCTGGCCGCAGCGGTTTGTTCGGAGACGTCGCGCACGTTGATGATGCTGCGGCTGATCTCTTCGGCCACGGCGCTTTGCTGTTCGGCAGCGGCGGCAATCTGTTGGTTCATCGACTGGATGTTCGACACCGTGCGGGTGATGTTTTCCAGTGATGCGCCGGCCTTGCGCGTCAACGCGACGCTGCTGTCGGTCAGGGTGCGGCTGTTGTTCATCACCGCAGCCACTTGCTGGGTGCCGTTCTGCAGGCCGGCCACCAGGCCTTCGATTTCTTCGGTGGATTTCTGCGTGCGCTGGGCCAGGCCACGGACTTCGTCGGCCACCACGGCAAAACCACGCCCGGCTTCACCGGCGCGGGCCGCTTCAATCGCTGCGTTAAGCGCCAGCAGGTTGGTCTGTTCGGCCACGGCCTTGATCACGTCCATGACGCTGCCGATCTTGTCGCTTTCCTGTTGCAGCACGCTCATGGCTTCGGTCGAGCGCACCACTTCGTTGGCCAGGCGCTCGATCTGGGCAATGGCTTCGCCCACCACTTTGTCACCTTCGCGGGCTTCGCCATCGGCGGCCGCAGCCGCTTGTGAGGCTTGCTCGGCATTGCGCGCGACTTCCTGCACGGTGGCCGTCATCTCGTGCATTGCGGTGGCGACCTGATCTGTCTCGATTTTCTGACTGTTGACCCCGGCGCTGGTTTGCTCGGTGACGGCCGACAACTCTTCGGCGGCGCTGGCAATCTGGGTGACGCCGTCGCGGATGCCACTGATCAAATCGCGCAGGGTCACGCCCATGCGTGCGATGCCCTGTTGCAAAACTCCGAGTTCGTCGCGGCGGGTGACCTTGACGTCCTGGGACAGGTCGCCACTGGCAATGCGATCGACCACCGCCAGGGTGTCGCGCAATGGGCCGGTGATCTGCCGGGTAATCAGCACCGCGGCAATGATGCCCACCAGCAATGCCAGTAGCGTGCTGACCAGTTGCAGGGTGCGGGCCTTGGCGCTTTCGGCATCACGACGGTCAAGCTGGATCTGATACAGCTGCTCGCTCAGGCTGACGATGGCTGCGCCCTGGTCGGTCATTTCCTTGCGCGCTTGCACGATATCGCTGTTCGCGGTTTTGTAAGCCTGCAAGGCGTTGCGGTAGTTGCCGAGTGCCGTTTCCAGTCGACGCAGTTCGTCTGGTTGCGCGTCGGCGAAGTGTGCATTGAGGGACTTCACGCTGGCGATCGCGGAGTCGAGTTGGGCGAGCGCTTTTTGCTCGGTCTCGGCGTTGGAGGTGGCGGTGTAGCCACGCACTTCGTAGCGGGCCAGGAGGAAGGCTTCTTTGGCGGCGGTGATGGCCTGGAACTGTTCGAAGCGTTGCTCGCTCGACGGCATTTGTTGTACGCGGATGTTGATGTCGTTGATCAGCGTGCTGGCCGTTTCGGCATTCGTGGTCATGACGTCGCGCGCACTGTTGCCAGCGCGATAAGCGCCGCGCATTTTGTTCAGGGACGTCTTGTAGGCATCGATGACAGTACCTTGCTCCCTGAGCAGCTTGAGATTCTCCGGGCTCTTGAATTTGACCAGCAAAGCTTGCTGTTGAGCGGAAAACGCGTCGAGGGTGGTTTGCACATTTTGTGCGGTGGTTTCGTCACCGTTGGTCAGCATGTATTGCAGGCGCACCACGCGCAGCTTCGTCAGGCCGGCGTTGAGCTGGGTGATGTCGCTCATCCAGTTGCTGCGGTCAATCAGGCTGCCCAGGCTGGTCCAGCCGGTGAGGGCGAGCACGCAGGTCAAGGCCAGTACCAGGCCAAACCCCAGGCCCAGTTTCAGGTTCACGCTGATATTACCGAACCAGCTATTCATCAAAATTCCTCCAGGAACGTAATGTTTCTCGATCGTCGGTTGGCTGGAAGATTGTTGTTTTTGGGGGCCAGCATGCGGTGTAGACGGACTGTATCGGCAGCCATCGCGAGAGCTGAAAGGATTTTGTCGGAGGGATCGTGTAACAAGGTTTTTTTCACATGCGTTTCACCGGCTGCCGACGCCAATCTATTTACCTTCGCCGCATTGAATCAAAGGTTGCATGCCGGCGAGGCGGCTTGATGTGGAATTGAGACTGAATCTGTTCGGAATAAACCGCTCGATCGATTTGAGCGGTTTTGCCCGTTATCACAATGCCGCGGTGGTACTGGCCTCGGCGCTGTTGGTGATCCCCCTCACGGTGTTTCTGTTACGGCCGGCCGCCGTGCCGGACCTGGCTCACGGCAATGTCGCCGGTGCCCGGGCGATGCTGTCGGAGTGGGCCAGGGGCGACCTGATTGTGCTGGTACGCCATGTCGAACGCTGCGATCACTCCCGCGCCGCTTGCCTGATGGGTAACGATGGCATTACCGATCGTTCGCGCAGCGTTGCGCTGGCCGTCGGTGCGCGGTTCGCACAGTTGGGGCTCGACAGCGCCGACATCTACAACAGCCCGGTACTGCGCACGGCGCAAACGGCCGGCTACATGTTCAACAAGGTCAGCAGCGGTGACGACTGGCTGGTCGACTGCAAGGGTTCCATGTTGCGCGATGCGCTGGCGCACAAAGTCGCGGGGCGCAATCTGATACTGGTGACGCACAGCGAATGCATGGTGCAACTGGAGAAAGACCTCAAACAGCCGAACGCCACCCCGGGTTACGGCGCCTCGCTGTTCATCACTGCGGCAGAACATCAAGCGCCACGCATGCTCGGCCTGATCGATGCTTCGGACTGGCGCTCGGTGACAATCCAATGAATTCACTCTCCCGTTATCGCTTTTATGCGGTCAACTTCGGTATCCCGCTGGCCTGTGCGGTTCTGGTGTTCCTGACGTTCGATCTGACCCGCATCGACATCGCCTTCAGCAATCTTTTCTTTGATCCGGTAACGCAAACATTCCCGTTGGACCATGTGCATCTGTTCGAAAAGATCACGCATAAATGGGCACGGATCATTCCGAACTGGACCGGCGAAATCGCCATCGTGGGCGCCTTGCTGTCGTTCCTCTGGCCGCGCCTGAAGGCGGAAAAACATCCGAAGATCATCGCGTTTCTGGAAAAAATAAAAGTCGCGGCAGTGCTGCGGTTTGCCAGCAAGCATCGACGGGATTTTCTCTACGTAGTGTTCGCGTTTTCCATCAGCACCGGTTTGATCCACTACCTCAAGGGCCACACCAGTGTGTATTGCCCCATTGAAACCACCCAGTACGGCGGCAAGATCGAGCACAAGGAGTGGTACGAAAACTTCGATTTGCTGAAGGTCGCCGGTGACGGTCGCTGCTGGCCGGGCGGGCATGCTTCGGGGGGCTTCACGCTGCTGGCGTTGTACTTCGTGGCACGGCGTTATCGCTGGCGTTATTCCAAGGCAATCCTGTACGGCTCGCTGGCGCTGGGATTCGTCTACGGCACCACGCGGGTGCTGCAGGGCTGGCACTACATGTCCCACACGTTCTGGGCCGGGACAGTTGTGTGGCTCGCCTGTCTGCTGACGGCGCTGGCGTTTTATGGGCGGGTGCGGTTGGAGATGCCGGTGCTGCAAAAGGTCGAAGAACCGAGAGTGGTGGCTGAGTCTCAGCCTGTTGGTTGAGACGGTTCGCACAGCTCCAATGTGGGAGCGACGTTGCTCCCACATTGGATTGATGCCGTTCGCAGCTTTTGTGCACAAACAATTATGCGGTGGCGCAGATTTATACCTGCGGATCAACGTTATCCAGCGCCCGGTTTACCGCCAGTTCCGCCAGCATGATGATCTGCGCGATGGCCAATGCGGTGTTGCGCTGAGTGCCGGTCAGGAAGGTGGCGAAATCATTGGTCATGACACTGGCTGAGGCCAATGACTCACAGGCGTGGACGAGGAGGTTTTCGGTGCTGATGTCCGGAAGGACTGTGAAGAACGGGCTTGGGCTGTAGGGCTTTTCGGTTTCGAAGGGCGGATCGGGGATTAACTTATCCATGTGAAAACTCCTACTGGAATTGGAGCCATCACTCGCCGGATCTCAAGCGGCGAAGAGGTGGCAGCTATGTGCAGAGTGAGATCACCGGTAGTAGGCACCCGGCCAGACCGAAGTCTGCCCGCACACAGCCGCCATAACGTTTTACTGGCAGCAGATAAGCTGGCGCCAATTATGGAGGGACTGACTCTAGATGCATACTTATTGCCGGGGATCTCACACCCGATCACTGACTTTTTCAGCGACAACAAAAGACTAGAGAGCCCACTTCCGACCGCCAACCTGAAAAACCTGTGGGATTTTTCAGCTCATTCTGAGCGTCTGTAGGACGCGTCACCCGAGGCGTGATCCTGCCATCGTCCCTCAATGTTCAGATACGCCTTGGCATAGCCTTCGCGTTCACATCCGTCGTTCAGAATTCGTAAAAAAGGAAGCGTCTTACATACAAACTATTTCGAAAGCCTCTTAATTCCCGTGTTTGGGGTTCGCCAGTAGCAGGAGCGCTACGGTTGGCGAACACCGGTTGTTCAGGACGCAGGAAGCTTGTTAATGGAACTGACAAAAATATTCTCGCCACAGAACCGGCGTCTCATCAGGTTCACATCCCCGGTGGCGGGCCAGCAAGAACTGCTGCTCGAAAGCTTTTCCGGTACTGAGAGTTTATCGACGTTATTCAGTTTCGAGTTGTCGCTGCTCAGTCAGGATGCCCGTCTGGAACTCAAGTCATTGATCGGGCAACCCGCACTGCTCGACATTGAATTGGCGACCGGCGAGGCGCGTTACATTCACGGCTACATCAGTCGATTCAGCCTGCAGAACAGTGACGGCGGCCTGGCTTGCTATTCGGCCACCTTGAGCCCCTGGCTGTGGATGCTGTCCCGACGCGTCGACTCGCGGATCTTTCAAGAGCAGAGCATCGAAGACATCCTGCGCACGCTGTTCGCCCACTATGGCGTGCTGCCCAGGTTCGAGTTCCGTCTGGAGCAGCCGCTCAAGTCCCACAGCTACATCACCCAATACCGCGAGAGCGATCTGGATTTCGTCTTGCGCCTGCTGGAACGTGAAGGGCTGTTCTTCTACTTCGCTCACACGAAGGAAGAACACTGCCTGATCATCACCGACCACTCCCGCAACCTTGAGCCGTTAATACAACAACCGCGGATCCGCTACCACAGCGCGGCGGTCACCGAGACCGCCGACTCGATCACCCGATGGAGCAGCCAGCGGGTCTTGCAGTCCGGCCAGATGGCCATCCAGACCTTCGACTACCGGCAACCGCGCAATCCGCTGCCGGTCAGCATGCCCAGCCTCAACGCCCAGGGCGATGTGCCTGCCTATGAAATCTACGACTTTCCCGGTCATTACAGCCACGGTATGCCCGCAGAGGGCGAAGCGCTGGTGCGTCATCGACTCGAAGCCATGGAAGTGCAAGGCAAGACGTTTGAGGGCGCCAGCAACTGTCGCGCCCTGCTGCCGGGTTACACCTTCGAACTGACCCAGCACTTCGATCACGATGCTGATCCCGTGGATGATCGCCAGTTCCTCCTGCTCAAGGTGGAGCACCAAGGCCGCAACAACTATCTGACGGATCAACCGGCGAACTACGACAACCGTTTCGTCTGCATCCGCCACAAGATTGCCTTTCGCCCACCGATCATTACCCCGCGACCGACGATTTCCGGGCCGCTCACTGCCATTGTCGTGGGTCCGGAAGGTGAGGAGGTTTTCACCGACGAGCTGGCGCGTGTGCAGGTTCGCTTTCATTGGCAGCGTCGACAGGATGCCGCACAAGGCACCACCTGGCTAAGGGTTGCCATGCCCAGTGGCGGCGCCGGCTTCGGCCACCAGTTTTTGCCGCGCATCGGTCAGGAAGTGCTGGTGACGTTCCTCGGCGGCGACATCGACCGGCCGCTGGTGACGTCGGTGCTCTACAACGCCGACCATTTTCCGCCGCACTTCAGTAACGCCACGGGGTTGCCGGGCAATCGAACCTTATCCGGGATCCAGACCCGGGAACACCAGGGCAAGGGCTTCAACGAATTGCTCTTCGACGATACACCCGGTGCGCTACGCGCCCGACTGGGCACGACCCATCAGGCCACCGCGCTGAACCTGGGCAAGCTCGTCACCCCGCGCACCGACGGCAAGGCCCAGCCACGCGGCCAGGGCGCCGAACTGCGCAGCGATGCCGCGATTGCCCTGCGGGCGGCCCAAGGGCTGTTGTTGACCACCTACGCTCGCCACGATGCGCAGGGCTCACAACTGGACCGCGAAGAACTGCTCAAGCTGTTGGCCGAGTGCGGCGAACTGTTCCAGGCCCTCGGCCAGACCGCCGCTGCCCGTGGCAGCCCGAAGATCGACACCCAGGGCATCGAGGCGTTGCGCCAGTCGTTGAGTCAATGGCCTGAACCGACCAGCAACAGTCCGGGCGAGCCGGTGGTCGCGATAGCAGCTGAAGCCGGCATTGCCAGTGCCACGCCGCGTTCGCAGGTGCACTACGCCGGTGAAAACCACGACACCACCGCCCAGGACCATTTGCAGCTGAGCAGCGGCGCGGCCATGCGCCTGCAAGCCGGCAAAGGCATCAGCGCCTTCGCCCAGGACGAGGGCATCAGCGCCATCGCCAATCGCGGCAAGGTGCTGGTGCAGGCCCAGGACGACGACATGGTGCTCAACGCGCAAAAGAACCTGCACCTGTCGGCGGCCGAAGGCGAAGTGCTCATCACCGCCCCCACCATCCGCCTGGTGGCCGATGACGGCAGCTACATCAGGATCGGTGGCGGCGTCGAGATCGGTACGCAGGGCAAGGCGATTGTGCATGCCGGCGAGCATGACTGGGTGGGGCCGAAAACCGACAGTGCTTCGGTGCCTACGTTTGGTCGTGACCCCGCCGCTCAACGTCTGGCCTTTCACTACCCCGGCCACGACGACGGCAGCGCTCGACTGGCGGTCGAGCATGCTTACCAAATCAAACTGGAGGATGGCAGTACGGTGCAAGGTCTGACGGATTCAAGCGGACTGACCGAGCAACTGGAGCGCGAGCAGATGCATCAGGCGCAAGCGGCGGCGTTGCGTGACAAAGGCCTGAAAGGAGACAGCCAATGAGCCGCGAAGACATGTATTGCGTGGCGCAACTGACCACCCGCCTGCGGCCCAACTGCCACACCCCACTCAAAATGGAAGTGCCCGCGGACTTGCCGGGGGTGGTGATTTTCCTGCATGGGGTGAATGACCCAGGCGCGTCCTATGAGTCGGTGGAAACCGGGTTGTGCCAGGGGGTCAACGAGCGGCTGGATCGGCCGGATTTGAAGGCGGGGCGGTATGGGGCGGCTTACGGTGCAGCCCAAGACCTGCCGCCTGAAGCGGTGAGCAATGATCAGAAAGCCATTCTCGATGATCCTGATACCTATCTTTATCGCCGAGACACTACCGCCCCCAAAACCCGCAGCCTGATGATCCCGTTCTACTGGGGCTATCGCGCCGCACCGGAACACGTCAAACGCGATGACGCCGGTGATCCACTGCGCATGCGCAACCAGTTTCAGGATATCCACGGCAATCGCCTGGATCGCCACTTTGCCAAGGCCGGTGGTTTTTTTGTCAATGCCACCAACAATCTGCAGGAAATGTATGGTGAAGGGTTCAAGCCCAACTGGAAAACCGCCACCGTCGAACGAGCGAGCCCGAACAATTATCTGCTGTTCGCCAACGCACCGCTGCGGCATTACTTCGTGTTCGCCGCGCACCGATTGGCGATGCTGATCAGGGAAATTCGCCGGGTATCACCTGATGAAACCATCAGCATCATGGGCCACAGCCAGGGCACATTGATTGCGCTGCTGGCCCAGGCCTTGTTGGTGGACAAGGGCCAGCGCTGCGCCGACACCCTGATTCTCGTGGACTCGCCTTACAGCGTGCTGCCCAAGGTCACCCCCAAAGACCATGACACTCTCGCCACGCTGATCCGTATCGTCAGCGCGGTGACGCAAACCCCTCATGCCCAGCCTCCGCTCTGCGCGCTCCGTGACAGCAAAACCTATGGCGGGCGCAGCGGCCCGCGCTGGTCGCCAACGCAAGGTAGCCGGCCGGACAAGGTCGGCAACCACACGGTTTTTCCCGAGCGCGACAATCGCGGCAAGGTGTACGTGTATTTTTGCCCCGACGACACCACCGTGGCGCTGGATGATGTGCAAGGCATCGGCACCTACGGTGTGCCGGATGCCACACCCGACGGGCGACCGGCGATGATGGCGCTGCAGTCTCTGGGCTTTTATCAACGACTGTGGACCAAACGCCATCGCGACGGCGAACCGGTGCTGGTGGGCAAACCACCGCAACCCGAGTTCATCCGCGCGCCGGGCGAGCACCGCTATCCGGGTGCCTCCTTTGTCACCGGAGTGGCCTCGCAAGCGCCGATTGCCAAGGGGCAGGAACGCCTGATCAATGCCGAGGCCCTGACCCCGCCCCATGCGCCGCAGATGTTTGTCGGCGAAGCGATAACCGGCAGCCCGACCACTGCCGGCATGGACAAACCCGATGAGGTGGCCAAAAGCATCGCCCTGGGCAAAGACGCCGCGACCTTCTTGTGGATCAGAATGCCCGTCGAATATGACGCGCCCAACACCACGCAGCAGGAGGCGCTGGCGCGCTTTAACGGGTTGTCCGAAGACCCGGAAGACCACACGCGCGCCGTACGCAAAGGCGCGGCCCGCACTCGCACCAGTTCTTTTCACGAGCGTGAAGAAACCCCGCGCGAGGCTCGCGCACGCATGGAACACGACCAGGAGACCTGGGGGACCAACTCCTACCACTCGGCGATCCTGCGCAGCCCGGAAAACCAGCGATGGGTGACGGCGATGGACATTGCCATTGGCCAGGCCCACTGCCTTGACGACCCGGAGATGCGTGAGGTGTTGGTGGCGATTGCGGATTGGAAGATGGATGAAAAACAGTTCGAGCGCACCAGGCTCTTGCCAGGTTGGACGCGACTCAGCGCTGATACACAGGCGCTGGTGAAATCCAGTTACCTGTATTACCAGTTCGGCGTATTTCCATCCTCCGCGTTGGTTCCGTTGTCGCCACCCGCACTGCTTGCCGGTGTTTCTAAAAAAGGAGGTGCCTTGTGAGCAGCCTTCAACGCCGATCCCGAACGTTGCCAAGGGTCAAGCCGTACCTCTGGATCGCTGGAATATTGTTGATCCTTTGGCTCGGCTTCGTCTGGCTTGTCCAAATCAAGGCACAGGAACTTAACATGGAACTTCGTGACATGAACCCGGTAATGCGTTGGGGCATCGCTGCAATTTTAGGTCCGTTACTGCTGGTTTTCAGCGTTCACTGGTGGGGTAAAGCCGTGGCCAGTGAACGGGCGGGGCTTGCCGCCTACAAAGCCGACGTCATGAAACAAATCGCCGAGCGGCAGGCCACCCAAGCGCGGACTTATGCCCTGGAAATACGAGGGGTGGGGCTCGGAATTTATCAGGATCATCAATCTGAAATCTGGCAATCCATTAAAAAGAAAAACGACAACTTTGCTTCTATTTACTCACGAGACCCCAAGGACTACACGGACTCACTGGACTTCAGAGAGATCAGTAGAGATATCAAAATCCGTGTTTCATTCAAACATTCGGCAGGCGAGTCAGTGGCGTACTGGCCAATCCCGGTATTTTCCATCGCACCGCCCAAGCAACCCTCAGATACTGGGGCCGCAAGCAATATACTCAGCGGGCGCAATGCCGCCACGCTTGGTGTCACGCTGTTTTTGTGGCAGGACGCGGAGAATACGACCCATGCCCAGGGCATGATCGAGCGACTGTTCCGGTTCTTTGATGACAATCCCCAAGTGCCCCAAGCCTTGATCGTGAGTGAGGACGGTGATGTCACGCGAAACGGTTTGCGCGTACCAGGCACTCCGGGATTGCAGAATGGCCATATTGTCCCCACCGTCTACGAAAGCATGGCCGGGCTGTTGGTCACCCGCTCAGATCGGGTGGATCGATATATCCGTCGTTATGCCACCCATGAACGTGAGGACAACCAGAACAAAGACACTGATTTGGGCAAGCTGTGGGCGTTTTACTGGAAGCAATCCCGAGAGTTTTTAGATGTGTACGAAGAGGCGGAGCGTGCCAAAGGCGCTCAAGATCCTTTAGCCCCCGGCACCATGTCCACCGCCTACTGGCAATCCCAACTCCCCACCCTCTGGCAAACCATCAGCAACCGCGGGCCGGGAGAATTCCAACCCTCGCCCTGGCTACCCATCCGCTGGGCCCAGCACCAGGTCAAAGAATTCGACGCCGCGCCGGTGCTGGGTTATCTGCACCGACCAATTAAGGTTTCGATGCAGGATGAACACGGCAAGCGGCTCAAACCGGCGTTGCAGGCCAAAGCCCTGCAGGCAGGCTGGCTGCAAGCCTTGGATACGTTGCCTGAAGGGCAGAAACCGGTCCGGGTGTTCTACGACACGACCGACAACCGCGACGCTGAAATTGCCCTGACCATTGCCTTGCATGGCCTGAATACCGACGGCCACGGTATCGAGTTGGGCAATGTCGACGAGGGTTACGACATCGGGCGGCGCCTGGGCAATACCGGGGTCAGTGGGGCGCTGGTGCAAATCAACCTGGCGACCATCGCCAGTTACCTGGACGGCGGAAGCAGCGCGGTGGTCTACGCCGGTCAGGACGGCAGCCTGACCGTGCAAATGATCCACCCGCCGGACGAAGCGCGCAAAGAAAAGAACCGCGAGAACCGTGGTACCGACCCGTTCAAGTTCGGTTCCCCTAACGGCGGCGTACCCAGAACATGAGCCATCCCATCTGCCTAGGCGATGCCACCAGCAGCGGCGGCACCGTGGTTTCCTGCCAGCTTGAAGGCACGCATACCTTCAATGGAAAAACTCCGGCGGTGTTGGGCGATAAGGCCAAGTGTCCGCTGCATCTGGGCGAGTTTGCCTTCGTCGAAGGGCATCCGCGCCGGCGTATGAACGGCATTCCGGTCGTATTGCAGGGCCATCGACTGGCCTGCGGTTGTCATGGCGTCGCGAGTAATGCTCGGAATGTGCGGGTAAGTTAGGTCGAAGCCACTGTGATGAATCAGGATTGTCAGGCGCCGCCAGCTGCATTTGATCAAACAAAAAAAAAGCCCGCGGGAGGGCGGGCAAACCGTAGTTTCTTGAATGAGCGAGGCCAATGTACAGGTTGTGGCTTCGAGGCGGGGTGAAGAAAAGTTCATCTGGAGGAACGCCACGGGCCAGACATCTCTGGACGGTCAGGGCAAATGATCCGCCGCAAAATCGGCTTCCGATCGCGCATGCAAACGACCCTTGCGACAGGCCTGCTGGAAAACCTCGAAGTCGCGCTCGTTCTGTTCGGTATAGCCTTGGGCATATTTGTAAAGCGCATCGGCCAGCGCCTCGCCCTTGCCGATGTAGCCGCTGATCTGCGCGGCGTATCCGGACGATTTGGCATGGGCGCGGGCCAGGGCGCGACCGCAAAGTCGACCGTAGGCTGCGAAAGCCTCTGCATCAAACGTTTCGAGTTCGGCCGAAACCTTCATGTCGCGTAACTGACGCACGTAAAAGTGACGACCGCTGGGGCCGGTGGTCCAGCCAAGGAACAGATCGCTGGCCGATTGCATCAAGCGCTGACCGTCGACCACGCGCTGCCCCTCATGGCGGACCCGCGACTTGGCTCTCACGTAATCGGCGAGGACGGAACGGCGTGCTTCCTTGAATTGCAGGAACAGCGGGAATTGCTGTTCGTCGGTCAACAGCGCCACCATGCAACGGGTGCCGACACTGCCGACACCCACCACTTTGAACGTCATGTCTTGAGCGGTGAAGCGTGACAACAATTCACGGCGGTCGGCTTGCAGCGTGCCGCGGTAGTCGCGCATGAACGTGTCGAACAACGGTCGCCAGTCAGACAGTCGCAACCAGTCATCGTCGGCATCCAGCAACGTGGTGTTGTTGTGCAGGTGAAAGATTTCCGGCAAATCATCGCGAATGATCAGGCGACTGTGGTTATCGCGTTCGCTGATTTTCGGCAGCAGTTCGGCATGGGTACGATGTTCGGCTTTGTCGATGGCACGTTGCACGTGTTCCAGGGTGTTTTTGCTCGCCTGTTCACGCAAATCGCCGTAGGTGATGGCCTCGTACCAGGTCTCCAGGGTGCTTTGTTCGGCGCACTCGAGCATGGTCTCCTGATAGGCCCCCAGCAGCTCATGACAGATCGAATCTTCGACCGATTTGCCGTGGCGCAAGTCGCGGGCGGCCACCACAAAACTTGTGGCCAGACGCTTTACATCCCACTCCCATGGCCCTGGATGAACTTCATCAAAGTCATTGACGCTGAACAGCAGGTTGCGTTCGGGTGTGGCGAAACCACCGAAGTTCATCAGGTGACTATCACCACAGATCGGCGAGACCAATCCCATATCAGGCGTGTCTGCCAGGTCATGCGCCTGCAACAGCGCGTTGCCACGGTAAAAGGTGAACGGCGACTCCAGCATGCGCCCGTAACGCAACTCGACCAGCGACTTGATCCGCCCCTCACTCGATGCCTTGATCAGCGGAATCGGATCGCGCTTGGCTTTGCCCGACGTCGCGTGGGCACTGCGGGGGCATTTCTTGCGCGCATCTCTGCCTTGTTTGAAACGGTCTTTGAGGAGGCTCATGTGGGCTCGTTCGGCGGGGGAGAGTGGCTTTGCCGATTGAGTGTAGAAGGGCTTTTCGCAAAATAATCATTCTGCGCTTTAGGCGCCTGTATTTTTGTTGAGTTTGCACAAAACTGCGAAATCGAAAAGCCGAGGGAGCGCATTCAGAGAATGCTCGCCGCTGTTGAGGTGGTGATTGCGCGTTATCCTCAGTATCGAGAACAGGCAACACATGTCGTCGGTGCCATTGAACAGGCTGCGGCACCGTTTGCTGTGACGTTTGGCTGATTCGCACGAGCGGGTGGGTACGTTTGTCCGAATGGATCCGATTTGTGTCGTCAATAAAATGACGGAATCGCGCTTTTATTTGCCGTACGGCGGCAAAGTAGACAAGCTATTGACAGTGTCCGTGGGATCTCCCATTATCTGCCGCGTTTTGATGGCCTTGCGCCATAAAAATGTCGGTGGTGACTGGGCAGTTCCCCATGGTTCGCAACCGCAGTACGATACAAATGCCTACACCGTCAGCGGGCTTCAAAAAGGAGCGTCCGCTTGAATCTTCAGGAAGAAATTTCATGTTCGTTGAGCGCGTACTGGTTACTGGCGGAGCGGGATTCATTGGATCGCACCTTGTAGAAGCGTTGCTGGCCAAGGGTTACAAGGTTCGAGTGCTGGATAACTTGTCGACCGGCAAAGTCAGTAACCTGCCGATGGACAATGCCAACCTGAACCTGGTGGTTGGCGATGTCGCAGACAGTGCCGCAGTGGCCCAAGCGATGCGCGATTGCAGTGCCGTCGTTCATTTGGCGGCGGTGGCTTCGGTGCAAGCGTCGGTGGATGATCCGGTCGGTACACACCAAAGCAATTTCGTCGGCACGCTCAACGTTTGTGAAAGCATGTTGAAGGCTGGTATCAAGCGCGTCGTGTTCGCCTCCAGTGCTGCCATTTACGGCAACAACGGCGAAGGTTCGGCGATCGACGAAGACACGCCAAAATCGCCACTCACACCCTATGCCAGCGACAAGTTGTCCAGCGAGCATTACCTGGATTTCTATCGCCGTGAGCACGGCCTGGAGCCGGTGATCCTGCGCTTCTTCAACATCTTTGGCCCGCGCCAGGATCCGTCCTCGCCGTACTCCGGTGTGATCAGCATTTTCACCGAACGGGCGTTGAAGCAACTGCCGGTGTCGATTTTCGGTGACGGTGAGCAGACCCGCGACTTCGTCTATGTCCTGGACCTGGTGAGCATCCTGCTGCAAGCCGTGGAGACCAGTGAGCCGCGTCCTGGAGCGGTGAACATTGGCCTCAGCCGCTCCACCAGCCTCAATGATTTGATCGCTGAACTGGGGGTTGCCACCGGCAATCCTTTGACGGTAAACAAACAGGCGCCACGTCAAGGCGACATTCGCCATTCGCGCGCCAATAATGCTCGCCTGCTCGAGCGCTTTGATCTTCCGGAACCGACTTCCATCGGCAACGGTCTAGCGCAACTCATCCGCAGTTTGTAACTCGGTCGGCTTAAGCTGCCCGAAGTTCAAGCAGTACTGATCCGTCATTTCAAGAGTGAGTTATGGAAATCGTTTTTCGCAGGACGCGTGTCCGCTCGGTCGCCAAGCGACTGTTAGCCGCTCTGGCGCTGTGTGTGAGTGGCCCCGCCGTGCAAGCCGCGGTATTGACGCCTCCCTCAAGCGTGACTTTCTGGTATGCCGACGAGCCGCCGATCTCTGAGCTGGCGCAGTTTGACTGGGCTGTCGTCGAACCCGGGCACATGACGGCGAACGATGTCAAAACGTTGCGCAAGCTGGGCAGCGAACCGTTTGCCTATATGTCTGTGGGCGAGTTCGACGGTTCAAAAGCGGATATCTCCAAGGCTGGCCTGGACAAGGCTGTCTCTCCGGTGCGAAACGACTCGTGGAACAGCCAGGTCATGGACCTCACGGCACCGGCCTGGCGCGAACATTTGCTCGGCCGTGCCAGGCAGCTGCAAGCCCAGGGCTATGGCGGACTTTTTCTCGATACCCTCGACAGTTTCACTCTGCTGCCAGAGGCATCACGTGAAGCCCAGCGTGCCGGCCTTGCCAGTTTTCTGCGGGAACTGCACAAGCAGCAGCCAAAGCTGAAGCTGTTTTTCAATCGTGGCTTTGAAGTGCTGCCGGAGCTTGACGGCGTGGCTGCAGCGGTAGCTTTCGAGTCGCTCTATGCTGGTTGGGACGCATCCGCCAAACGATACCGTCCAGTGCCGGAGGCGGACCGCCAATGGCTGCTGGGCCAGCTGCAACCGTTGCGTGCCAAAGGCATTCCACTGGTGGCGATCGACTATTTGCCACCGGAACGACGCGAAGAGGCCCGCAAGCTGGCCAAGCGTTTGCGCGATGAAGGTTTCATTCCTTTCATCAGCACCCCGGAACTGAATTCGATGGGCATCAGCAACATCGAAGTGCAGCCGCGGCGTGTCGCGTTGGTTTACGACCCGCGCGAAGGTGACCTGGCCAACAACGCCGGTCACACCTATCTGGGCGGGCTGCTCGAATACCTGGGTTATCGCGTTGACTACCTGCCTGCCAGCAGCTCCATGCCGGATTATCGCTTCAGTGGCTTGTATGCCGGGGTGATTACATGGATGACCAGCGGTTCGCCGCAAGATGCTCCGGCATTCAACCGTTTCATCAGCGCACGTCTGGACGAGCAGGTACCGGTGGTTTTTTTCTCCGGCCTGCCGGTTGAAGACCAGGTTCTGCTCAAGCGCATGGGCCTGAAGCGAGAAGCCCCGCCGGGTACCCAAGCACTGACAGTGACTCATCAAGACAAGGCGCTGCTCGGCGCTTTTGAAGCACCGGTGCAGCCCCGATCCCGTGACCTGACGGCGGTCTCGGTATTGCCCAAGGGGCCGACACCGGCACTTTCGCTGAGCAATGCTGCAGGGCAAACCTTCGACCCGGTCGTCATTGGCGATTGGGGCGGTCTGGCGTTGGCACCTTACATTCTTGAGGTGAACAACGAGCGCAGTCGCTGGATTCTCGACCCCTTCGCCTTCCTCAAGGCAAGCCTGCGTCTGCCTGAGCAACCACGGCCGGACACCACCACAGAAAACGGCCGTCGAATCGCCACCGTACACATCGACGGCGATGGCTTTCCCTCCCGCGCCGAAGTGCGTGGCACGCCATATGCCGGCCGTCACACGCTGGATGACTACATCAAGCCCAACCCGTTCCTGACGTCGGTGTCGATCGTCGAGGGTGAAATTTCGCCACGTGGCATGTTCCCGCACCTGGCACGCGAACTGGAGCCCATCGCCCGCGAGATCTTCGCCAATCCGAAAGTCGAAGTGGCCACCCACACCTTCAGCCATCCGTTTTTCATGCAGCCGGAAAAGGCCACTAAACGTGAGAATTTCAAACCGGAATATGGTTTGAACATGGCTATTGCGGGCTACGACAAAATTGATTTTTATCGCGAGGTTGTCGGTTCCCGCGACTACATCAACCAGCAGCTCACCACTCCGGAAAAACCGGTGAAAATGGTGTTCTGGCCAGGTGACGCCTTGCCTTCGGCAGCGACGCTGAAGATTGCCTACGATGCCGGTCTGAAAAACGTCAACGGCGCGGAAACGATGATGACCAAGGCCGATCCGTCGCTGACCGGGTTGAACCCGCTACTGCGCCCTACCGAGGGCGGTTTGCAGTACTACGCGCCGATCATCAACGAGAACCTCTACACCAACCTGTGGAAAGGTCCGTATTACGGTTTCCGCGAAGTGATCGACACCTTCGAGCTGACCGACAGCCCGCGCCGCCTGCGTGGCCTGCACCTTTACTACCACTTTTATTCAAGCACCAAGCAGGCTTCGATCAAGGCCATGCACGAGATCTACGGCTACATGCGCGACCAGCAGCCGATGTCGCTGTGGATGAGCGACTACATCGATCGATTGCACGGCTTGTATCAGGCCAGCCTGGCGCGGACCGCCGATGGCAACTGGCAGATTCGCGGCATGGATGCATTGCGCACCGTGCGCCTGGACCCGCAAATGGGCTGGCCGGATTTGCTGCGATCGCAAGGCATTGCCGGTGTTCGAGACATACCGCAAGGGCGCTATGTGGCACTGAGCAGCGACCGGGCACTGCTGGTGCTGCGACCTGATCGGGACAGCCGCCCGGCATTGGAGGAAGCCAATTTGCCTCTGCTGAGTTGGCAGTACCTGGATGATCAACGCGTGAGTTTTTCGTTTGCCGGGCAGTTTGATCTGACCTTCTCGGTACGGTCGGCGAGTGCCTGCCGGGTCGAAGTGGATGGACAGCGTTTTGCAGGCAAGGCATCGGCCGGTCTGTGGACTTTTCAATTACCAATGAAGCAGGTGAGTAATGGTCAGCTCTTCTGCAACTAATTCTTCAGCGAGCAAAAACAGCCGCCTGCTCAACCCGTGGGCGCTGGCGGTGGTGGCGGTTGCCGTGGGCGGTCTGCTGTGGGCAACCTTCCAGCGTGAAGAAGTATTCCAGCCTGACGGCCGCGAGCCGGATGCGGTTTCCGCCAACTATGCCGAACTGCTGCTGACCGCTCACCCGGAAGACGATCACCTGCGTCTGCAACTGGTCGACCTGTTGATTCGCCTCGGTGATTACACCAAGGCCCGCCAGCATCTGGAGAATTGGCCCAAGCCGAACCTGCAATTGCAGGCGTATTACCGGCTCGAGCTGGATGCGCTGGAAGCGGCCAAGGACAGTGACCTGATCACCCAGCAGGCCTTGGTCGAGCGTCTGAAAAGCTTCGATCACCGGATGCTGCCATTGCCGCAATTGCAGAACCTGGCCAAGCTCGCACTGACCTTGCAGGCACCGGCGTTTGCCGCCAGTGTCTATGAAGAAATTGCTGCTCGCGACCCGCAGCAGCGCAGCGCGGCGCTCAAGTCCGCTGCGCAATGGTACCTGGCGGGCGAGCAACCGGGGCGCGCCGCAGAAATCTATCTGCAGTTGAGAAAGGATACTGATCAGGCGGGCGAGCGTCGTGAGTACGCCCAGTTGGCCTACAACAGCCTGTTGGCTTCCGGTCAGGGCGACCAGGCTGCGCAGGTGCTTGAAGATGAAATCGACTCGCTGATCAACCCGCAAACCGACTCGGCCTGGGTCCAGCAGGGCGTCGATGTGGCCGTCGCCAGCAAGCGCTTCGATCTGGCGCAGCGCTTCCTGCAACAGTGGCGCATCCTGCAACCGGACAACCCGCAGATCCTGCAGAAGGATTTCAGCATGCGTCTGGCCCTCGGCGATTTGCCGGGCGCCTGGGAAAGCGGCCAGCAACTGCTCGAAGAACATCCCGAAGATGTGCAGTTGCTTGAGCAGATGGCCCACCTCGGCGAATGGCAGGGTGAAAACGAAGCGGCGCTCGGTTACTGGATTCGTCTGTTGAAGCTGCGCGAAAGTGCGCAAACCCGTGAGCACGCCTGGCGCCTGGCCAGCCAGCAGTTCGACTTCGACCGCTCGATTCCGTTGCTTGCCGAGATCATGGAGCAGCGTGCGCTGACCGACATCGAACTCGATGCGCTGATCTACGGTCACGAATCGCGGGGTACGCCAAAAGAGGCTGAAGCCTGGCTGCGCACGTATTTGCGCAAGTACCCCAAGCATCGCCTGGCCTGGACGCGCCTGCTGCAAAACCTGGAAAACACCGGGCAATATGCAGCCAAGGCCAACGTTTACAAGGACTACTCGAAACGTTTTGCGCTGACCACCACCGAGCGCGTCGATTGGGTCGATACCTATCTCAAGTTGTTCGATAACACGTCGGCATGGCAAGTGTTGCAAGTCGATAACCGCACCATCACTGATCCGAACTACTGGCGCTCCCGGGCCTCGCTGGCCTGGGACCTGGAACGGGACGATGAATTGCAGGTGTCGCTCGAGAAGCTGTTGACGCTCAAGGGCTCGCTCAACAGCGGCGACGAGAGTCAGTTGATCACCCTTTATCGAACCAGCAATCCACAGCGCGCTCTGCAGTTGATGGTCGCCAGCTGGCAGCGCAGCCACGACCAGCAGCGTTTG
The DNA here is from genome assembly GCF_004321495.1 of Pseudomonas sp. Sample_10. Lineage (NCBI taxonomy): Bacteria > Pseudomonadati > Pseudomonadota > Gammaproteobacteria > Pseudomonadales > Pseudomonadaceae > Pseudomonas > Pseudomonas sp. Sample_10. The sequence goes on along the minus strand of NZ_RCOE01000292.1, from coordinate 43,964 downwards.
GTCGAGGCCTTGCAGCAAGCCCAGGAATTGCAGGACTGGCCGCAAGTGGAGTCGCTGCTCAAGGACGCCGAGCAATACCCTGATGCCTATGGCCAGTCTCAAGTGTTGGCAGTACGCGGTGCATTGGCAGTGCAGAAGGGCCAGACCGACGAAGCGCTGCGCCTGTATCAGGAAGGCCTCGCGCGGTTCCCTGACGACAACCTGTTCCGCGAGCGCCTGATGTGGCTCTACGTCGATCAGGGCAACACCGTCGCACTCAAGCCTTTGCTGAGCCAATGGAAAGCCCGGGCGCGCGAAGACCGTCTGCTGTGGCTGCCATTCGCCAGCGCCAGTCAGATGCTCGGCCGCGACAGCGAAGCGTTGGCCTGGTATCGCATGTACCTCAAGAGCAGTCCTCAGGACTGGCTGGTGCAAGCGGCCTACGCCGATGCGCTGGACAGTGCCGGCTATAAGGATGCGGCCCAGCGTCTGCGCTTGAAGCTGCTGCGCAGCCCCGAAGGCGAAAATCTGCAGCCGTCGTCTCAACGCTACGGCACCTGGTTGCGTTTGATGGCCAGCAGCTATTCACCGAAAAAGGCCCAGCAGGAAGTCCTGAAATGGAAGGACGGCTCGCCGGCGATGTTGCAACTGTGGTTTGAGCGTTTGCTGGCGCGTCTTGATGCGACCAATCAGGAATCGCAAAAAGACCAATGGCTGGCTTGGGCGCGCAGTCAGGGCCTGAAGGTCGAGCGTTATGAGCAGATTCAGGAAGCTCTGCGCAGCCGCAACAAGGCGCAGGTCGAAACGTTGTTGGCCAGCAGCGACCTCAACCCGGCGCAACGCGCTCAGGCCCTCAGTCGTCTGGGTCGGCTGAATGAAGCCCTCGACACCAGCCTGACGGCGCTCGGTGATGAGCAGCCGGAAGCGGTGCGCGAACAGCTGCGCCGCCAGGCTGTGGAGATCCACGAACGCACGCCGCAAGGTGCGCAGTTGTCGTGGCATGAACAGGACTTCGGCGGCCTGGAGTTCAACGCGCCACGCCTGGAGATTGCGCACAACCTGGGCGATAAGTGGTACGCCGATCTTGAGCTGGAGCAGGGCGACTACAGTGGTGACGAAATCGAATCATCGCGCATCGGCGAGGAGCGTAACGCCGCCCTGACCCTGCAACGTGCGGTCGAGGACGGCAGCTATAAACTGTTCGCCGATACCAGCCAGCGCAGCGATGACGACCGCAACGGCCTGGGCCTGTCCCGGACCTGGCAGCTGGGTGTGAGCGATGAACTGGAAACCGGCGTCGACTGGCATCGCAAGAACGAAGACAGCGGCTTGATGCGCGCCTTCGGCCAACAGGACCGCGTGTATCTGGGTGGCCGCCATAGTTTGACAGCCCGCGATCAGGTCAGTTGGGAAGTCGCGCAGCGGTCGTTTTCCACCCGGGCCGGTGACGATCTGGGCGATGGCCATGCGCTGAAAATGGAGTACAACCACACGCTGGAATTCGCCGGTCCCAACTGGACCGTGCGCAGCGGTGTCGACTACCAGAAGAATCGGGTCAAGGATAAGTCGCTGGATTACCTGTCGACTAACTTTGGTGGCCCGGTCATCAGAGCCGCGCCTGTGCAGACGTTCGACCCTGATACCGGTTTGCCCGACCCGATCAATCCACTGGATATCGAAACCGTCACCGCCAGCGACCTGCTGCAAAGTCGCTATGGCCAACTGTATGTCGGCAGCTCCTGGCGTCGCGGCATACCTGGCGCGCTGGTGCGGACCAGGCCGCAGTACACCTGGCTGGTTGACCTGACGGCAGGCTGGCAATGGACCGATCAAACATTCAACTACGGCATCAATACCGGGATCGGCGTTGAAGTGCTGGGTGACGACGAACTGGCCCTGACCTTCGGCTACCAATCCGCGCCACAAGGCGGGGACGGCAAGGCCGGCGGAACACTGGGTGTGAGCTACGGCGTGCGTTTCGGACGCTGATCATGGAATTTCTACGGGAGAAAAACGTATGCAAGCAATTCGTAATCTGAGCCTGGCGCTGGCGGTCCTGGTCGTCGCCGGTTGTGCCAGTTTCACCGACGAAAGCAGCCCGAGCCTGCCGCGCACTGCGCAGTGGGGCATCGTGCCGATGGTCAACTATTCGCAGACGCCGCAGGCCGGTGAACGCAGCGAGCAAATCCTGCTCAGCGTCCTCAGCAGCCATGGCTTGCAGCCACGGGTTTACCCAGCCAGCACTCAGGGTGAGCAAGCGCTGATGGACGATAACGAGCGTCTGGCCGGTGCCCTGGATTGGGCGCGTGAGCAGAAGCTCGATTACGTGGTCGCCGGTAGCGTCGAAGAATGGCAGTACAAGAATGGCCTGGACGGCGAACCGGCGGTGGGCATCAGCCTGCGCGTGCTGGATGCCGACAGCGGCCGGGTGCTCTGGAGCAAAAGCGGCGCGCGTGCCGGTTGGTCTCGTGAAAGCCTCGCGGGTACCGCGCAAAAGGTGCTCGACAAACTTGTTGGCGCCCTTACGTTCGAGTGATCGCAATGAATTCTCCACACATGGATTACAGCCTGGCGCCTCGCGCCAGCGGCCCGGTGTCTTGGCTGGAAACGTTCCTGGTAACCGGCCTGGTCATCGGCCTCGGCCTCTGGTTGACCCCGGACGACCCGATGCAGATGCACGGCGGGTTCCCCTGGCCGATTCTGGCGCCGCTGCTGTTGGGTGTGCGTTACGGTTTTGTGCGCGGCCTGCTCAGCGCCGGTTTGTTGGTTCTGGCCGTTTTCGCCCTGCGCTACAGCGGCCATGCCGGCTATGCGCAGCTTGAGCCGTCGTGGATAGTCGGCGTGCTGGTATGCGGCATGCTGGTGGGCGAGGTGCGCGATCTGTGGGAGCGACGCCTGGAGCGTCTGCAGATGGCCAACGATTATCGTCAGTACCGTCTCGATGAGTTCACCCGTGCGCATCAGATTTTGCGGGTCTCCCATGACCGCCTGGAACAGCGCGTGGCGGGTAGCGACCAGAGCTTGCGCAGCTCGCTGCTGGGCCTGCGCGAAAAACTGCGGGTGATGCCCGAACATGGTGATGCACTGGCGGCATTGGCCGACCCGATCGTTGCCGTGCTTGGACAGTACGGCGCGCTGCGGGTGGCCGGGTTGTATCGGGTTGACGAGCGCGGTGAGCGAGTGTTGCCGGCGCCGCTGGCAACCATCGGCGTCATGGGCTCGCTGGACACCGAGGACGGACTGGTCAAGTTGTGCCTGGAGCGCGGTGAGTTGGTCAGCGTACGTCAGGAATTGATCGATGCCGGTGGCTCGGCGCAATTCTCGTCGCTGCAGGCCTGCATTCCGTTGATCGATGCCGAAGGGCGTCTGCTGGCGGTGCTGGCGGTGCGACAGATGCCGTTCTTTGCCTTCCAGGATCGCACGCTGAGCCTGCTGGCGCTGTTGGCCGGTCACATCGCCGACCTGCTGTTGCGTGACGTGCAAGTGCTGCAATTGGTCGATGCCGACGCGCAGCACTTCACACTGCAACTCAAGCGTTCACTGGTCGACGTCGAACAGCACCAGTTGTCTGCCGGACTGTTCGCCTTCGAAATGACCCGTTCCAACGAAGAACTGACGCGCCTGCTGGAACGCAGCCAGCGCGGTCTGGATTTGCACTTGCCGCTGCGCAACAACCGCGATCACCAGTTGCTGCTGGTGCTCTTGCCGTTGACCAGTCCGCAAGGCACTGAGGGCTATCTGTCGCGTATCAACCTGCTGGTGCATGAACACTTCGGCATTGAAAGTGACTTGGACAGCCTCGGCGTGCGGGTCATGCCGTTCAACCTGGAGCCTGATGATCACAACGGGCTGCGTAACTTCCTGTTCAACGAGTGTGGTCTGAATGATCAGCAAGTGGCTGTTTAGCGGAGCCTTGTTGTTAGAGGCGGGCAGTTGGGCCAGTTTGTGGGTCGACGCGCCCGAGGCGCACCAATTGCTGGTGTTCACCCTCACTCACGGTTTGGCCAGCGTGCTGTTGTGTGGCGCGGTCTGGTTGCTGTTGCCGGCGCGTTACCGTTCGCCCCTGCCGTGGAGCCCGCTGTTCATTTTCAGCCTGGCGTTCTTCGTGCCGGTGCTCGGGACCGTGGGCGTGGTCGCGGCGATCTTCCCGGCGCTGTACCTGCCACGCAAACGCGACAAGCAGGCCTGGCAAGCGGTGGGCATTCCGAGCCTGCCGTATCGGGCGCAGATGCAATTGCATTCGCCGATCTTCGCCGATGGCGGTTTGCAGGATGTCTTGCGTCATGCACCGGATCCGGATCAACGTCTGGCTGCATTGCTGGCCACCAAACGCATGCCTGGCAAGGAAGCGGTGCCGATTCTCAAACTGGCACTGGGCGACCCGAGCGACGATGTGCGGCTGCTGGCCTACTCAATGCTCGACAAGCAGGAAAGCGACATCAACCTGCGTATCCAGATTGCCCTCGGCCAACTGCACGGCGCCTCGACCAAGGCCGCCGGTGTGCTGCATGGCACCCTGGCGCGTTGGTATTGGGAGCTGGCGTACCTGGGGCTGGCGCAGGGCAGCGTGCTCGAACACGTCCTCAACCAGGCCAGCGAACATGCCGAACAAGGTCTGCAGGCGGGTGAGGGCGGTGAGCTGTTTCTGTTGGCCGGGCGTATTGCCCTGGAACGCGGCGACATCGAGCGCGCCGAAGTGTTGCTGACCCAGGCCCAGGAAAACGGCATGGGCGCGGCGCAGATTCTGCCGTTCCACGCCGAACTGGCTTTCGAGGCCGGTCGCTACCATGAAATTCCGGGGTTGCTTGCAAGCCTTCCCGAGAAAACCCGCCAGCGACCCCCCTTCGCTGATCTGGTGAGGAGCTGGACATGAGTCACAAGGAAGAGGCGCCGATCGCCGACATCTGCCTGCTGCTCGAAGGTACCTGGCCTTATGTGCGTGGCGGCGTGTCGAGCTGGATTCACCAGATGATCCTCGGCCTGCCGGAGCTGACGTTCTCGGTAATGTTCATCGGCGGGCAACGTTCAGCCTATCCCGAACGCCGCTATCAAGTACCGTCGAACGTGCTGCACATCGAGGAAGTGTTCCTCGAGGACGCGACCCATACGACAAATACCCGGGGCACGCCACGCGAGGCCGACCTGCAAACACTGGAAGACCTGTATCGCTTCCTGCATCACCCGGACGCGCCCGAGCCGGCACTGGGCGAAAACCTGCTCGAGTGTATCGCGCAAGGCCACTTGACCCTCGACGACGTGCTGCGCAGCCGTGCCAGTTGGGAGGCGTTGAGCGAAGGCTATCGCCTGCATTGCGCCGACCCGTCGTTCATCAACTATTTCTGGACCCTGCGTTCGATGCAGTCACCGTTGCTGATGCTCGCCGAGTCATCGCGCCGGATGCCGCGGGCGCGGGTGCTGCATTCGATTTCCACCGGTTACGCCGGGTTGTTGGGGTGCATCCTCAAGCAGCGCTGGAACTGCACTTACCTGCTCAGCGAGCATGGGATCTACACCAAGGAACGCAAGATCGACCTGGCCCAGGCCAGCTGGATCGCCGAGAGCTCCGGCCAGGCGCTCAACCGCAGCCTTGATGCCGGCTCGGGCTATATCCGGACCTTGTGGGTGCGTTTTTTCGAGCGTATCGGCCAACTGACCTACAACAGCGCCGACAACATCATTTCGCTGTATGACGGCAACCGCCAGCGGCAAATCAAGGACGGCGCCGACCCGGTCCGTACCCAGGTCATTCCCAACGGCATCGACCTGCCTCAGTGGACCACCGCCCTCCAATCCCGTGCGCCCGGCATTGCCCCGGTGGTGGGGCTGATCGGTCGTGTGGTGCCGATCAAGGACGTAAAGACCTTTCTGCGGGCCATGCGCGGCGTGATCAGCGCCATGCCCGAGGCCGAAGGCTGGATCGTCGGCCCGGAAGAGGAAGACCCGGAATACGTCAGCGAATGCCGCAGCCTGATGGCCAGCCTGGGGCTGGAAGGCAAGGTGCATTTCCTTGGCTTCCAGCGCATCCAGGAGATCCTGCCCCAGCTCGGGCTGATGGTCCTGACCTCGATCAGCGAGGCGCAACCGCTGGTGATTCTCGAAGCCTGGGCTGCCGGTACGCCGGTGGTCAGCAGTGACGTGGGCTCGTGCCGGGAAATGATCGAAGGTGGCAGTCCAGAGGACCGCGACCTGGGCCTGGCCGGCAAAGTCGTGGCCATTGCCGACCCGCAGGCCACCAGCGTGGCCATCCTCGAACTGCTGCGCAGTCCGCAACGCTGGCAGGCGGCTCAGGCCAGCGGCTTGTTGCGGGTCAATCGTTACTACACCGAAGCCTTGATGCTGCAGCGTTATCGCGACTTGTATCAAGCCGCCATGGAGAACAGTTAAATGGCCGGGATTGGCTTCGAACTTCGCAAGATCCTGTCGCGCGATTCCTATACCGCGACCTTGCATGCCTACGTCTATGCCGGGCTGATCAGCTCCGGTCCCTGGGTGCTGTCGATCATCAGCGTGATGCTGGTGGGTATCATCAGCCTGAGCCGTGTCGTGCCCAATACGCTGGTGGGGCAGTTCTTGGTGACGGTGACCTACCTGATGGCCAGTTCGCTGATCATTACGGGCGGCTTGCAGCTGTTTTTCACCCGGTTCGTTTCCGACCGGTTGTTTGAGAACAAGCACGACCAGATCCTGCCCAACCTGGTGGGCGTGCTGTTGATGGTCACCATCGGTGCCGGTGTCCTGGGTATCGTCGTGCTGAGCGTGCTGTTCGACCAGCCGCTGATGTACCGGCTGCTGGTGCTGTCGAACTTCGTGGTGCTGTGCAATCTGTGGATGGTGATCATCTTCCTCTCGGGGATGAAAGCTTATAACCGCATCCTGCTGGTGATGCTGGTGGGCTACACACTGATGGTCATCAGTGCGTATTTGCTGAGCTTTCTGGGCATAGCGGGCCTGCTGTTGGCGTTGTTGATCGGGCACAGTACGTTGCTGTTCCTGTTTCTCTACGACATCCTGCGCGAATACCGGGCCGAGAAACTGGTGGCCTTCGATTTTCTTGACCGGCGCCACGTGTTTGTCAGCCTGCTGGTGACCGGGTTTTTCTATAACTTCGGTATCTGGATCGACAAATTCATCTTCTGGTTCAACCCCGGCACCTCGAACGTCGTGATAGGTCCACTGCGGGCGTCAATCCTGTACGACTTGCCGATCTTCCTCGCCTACCTGGCGATCATTCCGGGGATGGCGGTGTTTCTGGTGCGCATCGAAACCGATTTTGCCGAGTGGTATGACCGGCTGTTCCGGGCTATCCGCGAAGGCGAGACCCTGCAGCACATCAGTTCGCTGAAGACCGAGATGACCTTGTCCATTCGCCAAGGCCTGCTGGAAATCTGCAAGGTGCAGGGGCTGACCGTGGTACTGCTGTTCCTGTTTGCTCCGCGTCTGCTGGATTGGCTGGGCATCTCCAGCTATTACCTGCCGCTGTTCTACATTGACCTTATCGGCGTGAGCATCCAGGTGGTGTTCATGGCGTTGCTCAACGTGTTCTTCTACCTCGACAAGCGCGCCGTGGTCCTGGAGCTGTGCGTGATCTTCGCCGTGTTGAACGCCGGTTTGACGCTACTGAGCATGCACCTTGGCCCGAGCTTCTTTGGCTACGGCTTCACCCTCTCGCTGCTGGTGTGCGTGTTGTTGGGGCTGCATCGATTGTCCACCGCGCTGGAAGACCTCGAGTACGACACCTTCATGTTGTCGCGCTGAAGCATTCTGGCGGTACGAAAAAAGGCACTGTCGATTACCGGCAGTGCCTTTTTTTGTCAGGCTTGAAGCTGTCGTCTACTCAGCCTCGTGACGATCTTTTGTCGTGCGGATAAGGTTGTTGCGCAGCTTCACAATGGCCTGCTGCATTTGCACGAAATCGTCAGGATCAAGACCGGTTTGCGGGAAGCCGTCCTCGCTCAGTTCTTCACGCAGTTTTCGTCCCTCTTTCGTCAGGCTGATCCGCACCTGGCGTTCGTCTTCCGGGTCGCGTTGGCGCAGCAAATAACCCATCGCTTCGAGTTTTTTCAGAATCGGCGTGAGCGTGTTGGATTCAAGGAACAGCTTTTCGCCGAGGCTGCCAACGGTCTGGTCATCCTGCTCCCACAGCGCAACGAGGGTGATGAATTGCGTGTAGGTCAAGCCCATTCGTTCGAGCATGGGTTTGTAAGCCTTGCCGAAGGCAAGGTTGGAAGAATAAACCGCAAAGCACAAAAACTCGGAAAGCTTCAGGTCGAGAGCGGATGTCTTGTCAGTGGATTTCATGCGCATTCTCTCTGGGCAAGGACGGATGGGTTGCAAGTCTCGACTATACATCGCATGCGATGGTGTCGGAAGTGCTCAGACCTTGGCGTATCGTCCACTGTGACCGGTGATTGAAGCCGGTGGCCGGTCCAGCGGGAGAACAGTACCCTGGCGGACCGGCCGTGGACAGCGTTACGCGGTCTGGACGTTGATGGCGACATCAATGTTGCCGCGTGTTGCCTTGGAGTACGGGCAGATGGCATCGGCGTTGTGTGCCAGTTCGGTGGCGATTTCGTGTGACAGGCCGGGCACGCGCAGGGTCAGTCGGGCCTGGAGGAAGTAGGCTGCGCCGGTCTGGCCCAGATCGACTTCGATGTCGACGGCGGTATCGGCTGGCAGCGTTACCTTTAACTGCTGCGCCGCCAGACCTACTGCGGCGATGTAGCAGGCCGACCATGCCCCGGCGAACAGTTGCTCGGCTTTCGGGTGCGGCTGCACACCGGTGATTACATGCGCTGGCGTGGCGCTGCCGGGGGACGACAATGCAATGTCGAGGCTGCCGTTATGCCCGCGCGTAGTGGTGCCAGCGCTGTTCAGGGTGGTGTGGGTTTTGCCGGTGGCCAGTACTTTTTCGATCTTGCTCATGATGATGTCCTCAGGTTTTCAGTTATTAAATTCGTGTGCGCTAACATCGCATGCGATGTATTAGGCGGTAATAACGCTCAGGGCAACGTCGATATTGCCGCGTGTAGCTTTGGAGTACGGGCAGATGGAGTCGGCGATATGTGCCAGTTCGGTCGCGACGTCGTGGGCCAGCCCCGGCACGCGCACGGTCAGCCGGGCTTGAAGGAAGTAAGCCGGGCCGGTCTGGCCGAGGTCGATTTCGATGTCGACGGCCAGGTCTGCCGGCAGTGCGATGTTGCGCTCTGCCGCGACCAGGCCAACCGCTGCGGTGTAGCAGGCCGACCATGCCCCGGCGAACAATTGCTCGGCTTTCGGATGCGGTTGGGTGGCGGCAAACACATGAGCCGGCTGAGTCGAGCCGGGGGACGACAGCTCGATGTCGAGATTGCCGTTATGGCCACGCGAGATGGTGCCAGCGTTGCTCAGGGTAGTGTGGGTTTTGCCGGTGGCCAGTACTTTCTCGATCTTGCTCATGGGACGGTTCCTTCAAGGGTTGCATTCTATGCGATAACATCGCATACGATTTGTTTGATACGGTAAACGATCTATTGATTGCCTGTTGCTGTGATCCAGTTGTTGCCGTTGTGGCCATTGGAAGCGTGGAAGGTCGGATTGATCTGGGTCTGGCGGCTTCCGGTGTTCATGGCTGAATCTCCAACGGCAATGGGCTGATGTTGTTGGTCGCTTTCGATTAGATCGTATGCGATGTAATAATAATCTGCCGAAGCCTCAATAATGTCAAAGATTATTTTCTGCCCCGACGATGAACGGTGGCACGGGCATCCTGTGAAAAACGCCAAGCGTCGCCCGGCCCATGCCGCGAGGATGCGGCGTAGAGCCTTTCGAGGATTATTGACATTGGGGGAGGAGGCTGAATTTCAGGCACAAAAAAAGACGTCCGAGGACGTCTTTTTTGTTGAGTTGGTGGAGCCGGGGGGATTTGAACCCCCGTCCGCCAGTACTCCGCTGTCGGTACTACATGCGTAGCCGTGTCTATTAAGTTAACCCTCAGCGACCCGACGGGCAGGGTGCTTTGGGCGAGTTGTGTAAGTTTTAGCCGCTTCGTCCACAACGTACTGCACGGCGATTCTGTTCTATATGACAATCACTTTGGGTTTACAGACATCCCCTGATGATTGCTGGACCCGAAGGTACCAGAAGGGAAGAGCTAAGGCTGCTTACGCAGCGAGAGCGTATTCCCCGTAGGTTTCGTCATTGGCAACTATAAGAAGTTGCAACAGTGGATTTACGAGTTCTGTTACCAACTCGGCATGCACCTAAAGTTTCGCAACCGGCGTCGAATCCTAAACGGCCCCGAACTCATTGCTCGTGAAACGGATGAGCAACAAGCACGAACAGTCTACGACATTGTGGCCCGGAAGGCCAACCCGAAGGTTGGCCGCACCTGGCATCAGTTCCGCGTTGGGTTTCGAATCTGCATTTTGGTAATGATACCGCTGGAAATCTCTACGCAATCCTTGTCGTTGCCTGCCGCCTGGGCTGCCTTGGCTTTTGTCTGCGCTGCTTTGACGCTGTCCAGAGTGCCTTCCGGAATAGAGGGCGCACTGTTTACGAAGTCATCAATGGTTTGAAGGTTATCGGTACACAGGTCTTTATCCGCCGCAAACACCGGCGACGCCAACATTGCAGCAGCGATGAACATTCCAGCAATTGCAGAGTGCTTCATGGGTATCTCCTTGCGCATGTGGGCTCGGTGCTGCCGATAACGCGGGCTGCTGGCCGAGGTGGTTATAAGCTCCTTTCAAAGAGCCTAGTCAAATGACTATAGCCGCGCGCAGGAATTCGGTTTTTTTTTCGGGTTGATGATGGTGTTGCAAAGCAAAAAGGGGCGAAAACACCCCTTCTACGCAAGCCGCCTGTTCAAACCGGACGAGCTTGCGTCACGCGGTCCACGAGGTAAACCAATCCGTGATAATCGATCCCGCCATGCTGGCTCAGGCCGATCTCACAGGTGCGACTGGTAGAGATGCCTTCTTCGCAGTACTGCACGGCGTCTTTCAACGTGCGCAGCGAGTGAGCATTGAGTTCTGGCGTCGTGAAGCCCTTGTCACCGGCAAAGCCGCAGCAGTGAATACCTTCCGGGATGACCACGTTGTTGCTGCATCTGCGCGCCAGATCGATCAATGCCTGGCTTTCGCCCAGGTGTTGTGTGCTGCAGGTGACATGTACCGCGATCGGCGCCTCTTGTGGGATGAAGTCCAGTCGATCCATCAAATGCGTGCGGATGAAACGCACCGGGTCGTACAGGTCAAGGCGCACGTCGCCCAGATCCTGAGTCAGGCGCAAGGTGCAGGGGCTGGTGTCGCAGTAGATCGGATCGAGCCCGCCACGGCTGGCGTGGAGCAGGGCACCGATCAGTTCCTGGCGTTTGTGTTCGGCCTGTTCGGCATAACCCTTGGAAGCGAACGGCTGGCCGCAGCAGAGATTGTCCAGATTGTCCGGGAAGACCACCTGATAACCGGCTTTTTCCAGCAGGCCACGGGTTTTGTCGTACAGCGACATTTGTTCTTTGTCGCCGGCCGCCGGCCCCATAGCGCGTGAAACGCAGGCTGCCAAATACACCACGCGCGGGCGTTCGTCGGTCACCGATGGGCTGAAGCGAATGGCTTTTTCCGGCTGCGGCATGGCGCTGGTCCATTGCGGGACCTGGCCTTTGGACAAGCGGGTCAGCGTTGCCGACAACTTTGCCAATCGTGGCGCGCCCAGCAACATTCTTGCGCCGTTGGCTACATGCAGTGTGAAGCGCGCGCCTTGCATGGCTGTGGCGAAATTGCCTTCCAGCCAATTGGCGGTTTTCGTATGAGTGGCGTGTTGGCCGCGAAGCTTTTTCACCAGCTCGCCGGTGTTGATTCCCACGGGGCAGCGTTGCGCACACAGACCGGTCGCGGCACAGGTGTCGATGCCCTGGTATTCATAAGCCGCTTCAAGTTCACGGGTATCGACACCGGCGCGTTTCTTCGCCTGGATATCGCGCCAGATCACGATGCGCTGGCGCGGGCTCAAGGTCAGGCCTTTCGACGGACAAACCGGCTCGCAGAACCCGCACTCGATGCACTTATCCACAATCTCGTCGGCGGCCGGCAAGGGTTTCAAGTGCTTGAGGTGGATTTGCGGATCTTCGCTGAGCACCACGTCCGGATTGAGAATGCCATTGGGATCGAGCAGACGCTTGAGCTGCCACATCAGTTGATAGGCATCGCTGCCCCATTCCAACTCAACGAATGGCGCCATGTTGCGCCCGGTACCGTGCTCAGCCTTCAACGAGCCGCCGAACTCCACCGCGACCAGTTGCGCGACGTCGTCCATGAACGCCTGGTAGCGTGCGACTTCTTCCGGGCTGTTGAAGCCCTGAGTGAAGACGAAGTGCAGATTGCCTTCCAGTGCGTGTCCGAAAAGGATCGCTTCGTCGTAGTGATGTTTGTCGAACAACTCGATCAGGCGATTGACGCCGATGGCCAGTTGTTCCACCGGGAATGTCACGTCTTCGATGATTACCGTGGTTCCGGTTTTGCGCACCGCACCGACGGCGGGGAAGGTGTCCTTGCGGATCGCCCAGAGACGGGCGTTTTCCAGCGGATCTTCGGTGAAGTCGACTTGCTTCTCCACCGGGAACGACGCCAGCGACGCCATGATCTGCGCCAGTTGTTCATGCAGCAAAGTGGACGACGCTGCGCGGGATTCGATCAGCAGGGCGCAAGCATTGTTCGACAAATGTTGTACGAAAGCGGGCATGCCGGGTTTGCTTTGCACCGAGCGCAGACTGCGCCGGTCCAGGAGTTCTACTGCCGACACCGGTTGGCTTTTCAGCACGGTGACCGCGTTGCAGCAGGTTTCCACATCCGGGAACACAATCAGCGCCGACGCCTTGTTAGGGTGATCGATCACCGTGTCGTAGGTCACTGCGCTGATGAAGCCGAGTGTGCCTTCGGAACCGACCAGCAAGTGGCTCAAGATATCCACAGGTTCGTCGTAATCCACCAGGGCGTTGAGTGACAGACCGGTGGTATTTTTCAGACGGTATTTGTGGCGAATCTTTGCCGCCAGTTCGGCATTGGCGCGGGTCTCGCGGCCTAGCGTCGCCAAGCGTTCAAGCAGCTCTGCATGGCTTTGCCGAAACGCCGCGACACTGGTGGCATCTTCAGTGTCCAGACGGCTGCCATCGGCTAGAACCAGACGAATGCCGGCCAGCGTGTGATAGGTATTTTGCGCCGTGCCACAGCACATGCCGCTGGCATTGTTGGCGACGATGCCGCCGATCTTGCAGGCATTGATCGATGCCGGGTCCGGTCCGATCTTGCGCCCGAACGGCGCAAGCCAGGCATTGGCTTGTGCTCCGATTACGCCGGGTTGCAGACGAATCTGCGTGCCTTGGCCGCGGATCTCACGACCGTTCCAGTTATCCCCAAGGACGATCAGCACTGAGTCGCTGATGGCTTGCCCGGACAGGCTGGTGCCGGCGGCGCGGAAGGTCACCGGCACCTTATCGCGCTGGGCCAGTTTCAGCAGCGCTACCACTTCATCTTCGGATTCGACGCGGATCACCAGTTGCGGGATCAGCCGATAGAAACTGGCATCGGTGCCGAAAGCCAGGGTCGACAACGGGTCGTCGAAGCGCCGTTCGCAGGGAATCAGTTGCTGTGCATCACGCAGGAAAGCGGCCGGTAAAGTCATTGATCCTCCAGGATCAGCACCACCAGGTCTTTCGGACCGTGGGCGCCGTAGGCCAGCACTTGTTCAATGTCAGCGGTTTTCGACGGGCCGGACACCAGCAGGGCATTGGTCGGCATGCCCTGCGCCCACTCGAACTCCTGCTGGACCTGATAAAAATTGTCGCGGATTTCACTGGCCTTGAGCAGGGCGAAATGCACCGGTGGCGCCAGGCTCATCAATCGCGGTTCTTCCCGTGTCGGCCAGATGATCAGGCTGCCGGTCGCGGCGATGGCGCCTAGGGTCGTAGTCAGACTCGCCGGAGTGTCGTTGAACAGCTCGGCTTTCCACTCTTCGACCGGTCGATCATAGGCCTTGAGTGCCGGCAGATCAGGATTTTTCTCCCAGTACTGTACGACACGCTGCCCGTGGGGTGTGGTCGGTGCAATCAACAGGCTCGGTAATTGGCGATCCTTCAATAATTGCCCAAGCAACTCAGGCCAGCCTTCAGCCGACGTCAGGTGGATTTCCGTGTGCACCGCTTCCATCAGTTTGCGCAGTTGCGGGATGCGCTGTTCCGGTGCGTAGGTGTAAGGCTGCGTCACCAGATCGACATCGAAGTTGTCAGCCACCGGTGTGGTGCCTGTCAGGCTTTTGCGCAGTTTGGCGAGGATGTTTTGCTTGGCGCTCATCGACGGTCTCCCTGTTTGGCCAAATGTTCGCGCGCCATGTCATGCAGTGAGCGGGCAGCGGGTTTCGGTGCGCTGTGGTTTTGCGTCCATGGGCCGACATTGTCCGGCACAAGGGCGCGCAGGCGCGTCGCGGCAAAACCGAACAGGCGATACAGCGTCGGTGAGCTATTGAGCTTCGCCCAGGCGTTCCAGATGAACCGCTCCTTGCGCGAGTATTTGCTGCCCTGGCCGCGCATCACTTGATGTGGGCTGTCCGGGGCTTTGACGTTCTCTTCCCGAAGACGACGGAGTAACGCCGGGATCGGAATTTTTACCGGACATACCTCGCCGCAAGCGCCGCACAGGGAAGAGGCGCTCGGATGATCCGGGACTTTCGCCAGGCCAACCATGTGCGGGGTGATTATTTTTCCGATAGGGCCGGGGTAGACCTCGCCATAGGCATGGCCGCCGATTCGGGTATAGACCGGGCAATGATTCATACAGGCGCCACAGCGAATGCAGTTCAGGGTCTGACGCAGTTCGCTGTCGGCAAAGGCCTGGCTGCGACCATTGTCGAGCAGCACCAGGTGCACTTCCTGCGGGCCGTCGAGCTCATGTGCCTTGCGCGGGCCGGAAATCATGTTGACGTAGGTGGTGATCGGAATTCCCAACGCCGAGCGTGTCAGCAATGACAGCAGCGGCACCACATCGCGCAGGTTTTCCACAACCTTTTCGATGCCGGTCACGGCGATGTGCACCGGTGGCACGGTGGTGGTCATGCGGCCGTTGCCTTCGTTTTCCACCAGCAGCAGGGTGCCGGTTTCAGCCACGGCGAAGTTGACACCGGAAACGCCGATGTCCGCTTCGAAGAACTTCTGCCGCAGGACTCTGCGACCGATCTGAATGAGTTGGTCAACGTCCTTGGTGTATTCCACTCCAAGCTTGTCGTGGAACAAGGACGCGACCTGACCGGCGTTCTTGTGGATCGCCGGCATGATTATGTGTGAAGGCTTCTCGTGGTCGAGCTGGACGATGTACTCGCCCATGTCCGATTCCAGGCATTCAATGCCCTGTTCAGCGAGGACGTGGTTCATCTCCATTTCTTCGCTGACCATCGATTTACCCTTGATCACTTGCCGCCCCTCGTGAGCGCGGATGATCGAAAGGACGATGCCATTGGCTTCGTCCACCGTTTCCGCCCAGTGCACTGTCACACCGTTGCGGGTCAGGTTCTGTTCAAGTTGCTCGAGCAGCTCGGGCAACTTCGATAAAGCACGGGCGCGGACGGCATTGCCCAGCGCGCGTAAATGTTCCCGCTCATGGGCATCGCTGAAAGCCGCGGCCCGTTTGGTCATCAGTGAATCCATCGCCCTGCGGAAGTTGCCCCGCAATTGCGCATCACCCAAGGCCTCGTGAGCCCGGGTGCGGAAATCCTCTTCTACAGCGACCGTAGGAATAATCTCGGCGGCGCTCATTGGGCACCTCCGGTACGTTGCCAGAGGAAACTCGCCAGATGCTGACCGCGTAACGCTTCCTGCTGTTTTTCCAGTGAGCCGTTGATGTTCATCAGGCAACCGCAGTCGGCGCTGAGTACCTTGTGCGCGCCGGACTCCTTCAGCGATCGGGTCTTGTCAGCCACCATCGCGCCGGAAATGTCTGGCATACGGACGCTGAAAGTCCCACCGAAGCCACAGCATTCGCTTTCATGGCTGTGGTCGACTCGCTCCACATTGCTCAGCTGCGACAACAGCTCACGGCCGTGCAGGTGGGTGTTCATTTCACGGCGTGCCGAACACGACGTGTGCAACGCTACTTTTACCGGTTCACCGCTATCCTTGAGCTGCACCTTGCAGACGAACAGCAGGAACTCGGTGAGCTCATAGGTCCTGGCCGCCAAGGCCTCGACCTGTTTCAACGTGTCCGGCTCGTCCTTGAACAAGTCGGCATAGTGTTCGCGCAACATGCCGGCACAGGAACCCGACGGCACCACCACCGGATAATCCCCGGCAAATAGCGCCAGCTGCGAGCGCGCCACTGTCCGGGCCTGCTCGGTATAACCCGAGGTGTACGCCGGTTGACCGCAACAGCTTTGCCCTTGCGGGTACTCGACACGGATCCCTTCGCGCTCCAGTAGATGGATCGCGTCCATTCCGGCTTGCGGGTAGAACAAGTCCACTACGCAGGTCCCGAACAGGTACACCCGCTGCGGTTTCTCGCTGGGGTATTGCCGAGGCTCGGGCAGTGGCGGGGCGACACGGGTCGCATTCGGCACAGCGTTGTAAAAAAGCTCGCTCATCAGGCGTGTCTCCGGGTGGGCCCGGTTATCCGTCCGCTGAGGCCGCTGAATATAGAGTGAGATTCTTTCAGCAGCCTTACAGACCGGGTTGTGAATAGCTGACGCCGGAATCGTGGTCCGGCGTCGGTTTTTTCCGTATCGGTTGTGGCTTTTAGTGCACCAGCATGCCGGTGAACCAATAGGCCTGAGCCAGCGTGATCAAGCCGACAATCGTGGCAAAGAACAGGCTGTGCTTGAGGGTGAAGCGGAACAGGTCCGACTCCTTGCCCACCAGCCCGGTCGCGGCGCAGGCCACGGCGATCGATTGCGGTGAGATCATCTTGCCGGTCACGCCGCCACTGGTGTTCGCTGCCACCAGCAAGGTGTCGTTGACGCCGATCTGGTGGGCGGTGGTCGCTTGCAACGAACTGAACAGTGCGTTGGACGAGGTATCGGAACCGGTCAGGAACACACCGAGCCAACCGAGGAACGGTGAGAAGAACGGGAAGGCTGCACCCGTGCCGGCCAACACCAGGGCCATGGTCGACGACATGCCCGAGTAGTTGGTGACGAAGGCGAACGCCAGCACCATGCCGATGGACAGAATCGGCCACCGCAGTTCGTAGAAGGTCTCTTTAAAAGTGGTCAGACCAGTTTTGGGGTTGATCTTCAGAACCAGCATCGAGATCAGTGCGGAGAAGAAAATCGCCGTGCCGGTCGCGGAAATCGGATCAAGCTTGAACACGGCTGGAATGGCAGTCGGGTTAGCCACAATCGGTGCAACCTTGATCACCATCTGATCAAGGTGCGGGATAGCGAAATTGAACACGAAGCTGTACATCGAACCGCCGGCGGCAAACATCGCCTTGAACGGCTTCAAGGTCCAGATGGTCACCAGCACGGTCAGAATCAGGAACGGCGACCACGCCTTGATGATTTCCCCGAGGCTGTAGGGCGATGCCAGGGTGGTGCGCTTCTGGCCGAAACCACCGGCGCTGGCGCTGACCACGGAAGCCGATACGGCCCCGACGATGTGCTGGCCGGCGGCGCGTTTTGGCTGCCAGACTTTCAGGAACAGGGTCAGGGAGATCAGGCTGGCCAGGGCCGAAGTGATGTCCGGCAGTTCCGGGCCGATGAAGTTCGACGTGAAGTATTGAGTCACGGCGAAGCTCAAGCCGGCAACCAGAGCGGCGGGCCAGGTTTCGCGAACGCCGCGCAGGCCATCCATCATGAACACCAGCCAGAACGGCACGAACAGCGACAGCAGCGGCAGCTGGCGACCGGTCATGGCGCCGATCTTGAACGCGTCGATGCCGGTCACTTGCCCGGCGACGATGATCGGAATCCCCAGGGCGCCGAAAGCTACCGGCGCGGTGTTGGCGATCAGGCACAGGCCCGCGGCGTACAACGGGTTGAAACCCAGGCCGACCAGCAGAGCGGCGGTAATCGCCACCGGTGCACCGAAACCGGCCGCACCTTCAAGAAACGCGCCGAAGCAGAAGCCGATCAACAGCACTTGCAGACGCTGGTCGTCAGTGATCGACAGCACCGAGCTGCGGATCACTTCGAACTGCCCACTTTTGACCGTCAGTTTGTAAAGAAAAACAGCGGCCACGATGATCCACGCAATCGGCCAAAGGCCATAGGCGAAACCATACCCTGCGGCAGCGAAAGCCATGTCGACCGGCATCTGGAAGGCAAAAATCGCCACCAGGATCGACAAGGCCAGCGTGATGCTACCGGCAACGTGCCCCTTGAGACGGAACACGGCCAGAGCCAGGAAGAAAAACACGATAGGTATAACGGCCGCGAGCGCGGATAAACCGAGGCTTCCGAGCGGGCTGTAGAGCTGTTGCCAGGTTTGCATATGGGGTGGCCCCTAATTGTTGTTGGTCAGGCACTGATCAGCGTTCTTGGATAATTGGTAATACCAATTTACAATCGCTGTTGGGTAGGGTAAAAGCCTTCCACGCGGTGTGTCAATTTGCCGCCCTAAAACTTTTGTCGAATACCGGGACTGCAATGGGCTGCGTTGTGTGGATTCAGGTGCTGTATGGCAGGTGCCGATACGGCGGCAATGGGCCAGAATAGAGCGCCGGCGCGCCGTCGGATCTTGGAGAAGGTGAGTTATGGGGTTTGATCAGATTCGTCAGCGCCGTTTGTCTGACGATATTGTCGAGCAGCTCGAGGGCATGATCCTTGAGGGTACGTTGAAGGCGGGTGAGCGCTTGCCGGCCGAGCGCGCGCTGGCCGAACAGTTCGGTGTTTCACGCCCTTCTTTGCGCGAGGCGATACAAAAGCTGACGGCCAAGGGCTTGCTGGTCAGCCGGCAGGGTGGCGGCAATTACGTGGTGGAGTCGTTGGGCACGACGTTCAGTGACCCTCTACTGCATTTGCTAGAGAGTAATCCCGAGGCTCAGCGCGATCTGCTGGAGTTCCGCCACACTCTGGAAGCGTCCTGTGCGTATTACGCGGCGTTGCGCGCCACGGATGTCGACCGCGAGCGCCTGACCGCCGCGTTCAATGAGTTGCAGGACTGCTATTCGCGTCACGATGAAGTGAGTCGTGCGGAAGAGGGCGCGGCCGATGCGAAATTTCATCTGGCGATCGCCGAGGCCAGTCATAACGCTGTTTTGCTGCACACCATTCGCGGACTGTTCGATTTGCTCAAGCGCAACGTCGTGACCAATATCGGCGGCATGTACAAGCAGCGCACTGAAACTCGCGACATGTTGATCACGCAACACCGAGAGTTGTATCAGGCGATCATCGAGGGGCGGGCCGAACAGGCGAGGGAAGTCTCCAGTCGTCACATTCTGTATGTGCAGGAGGTGTTGGAGGAGGTGCGCCAGGAAGTGCAACGCGTTGCGCGGGCGGAGCGGCGCAAGGGGATGTAGACGGTATGATCGTTCCCACGCTCAGCGTGGGAATGAATCCCGTGACGCTCCGCGTCACAAAGCGGACGCAGAGCGTCCATCGCTGCATTCCCACGCGGAGCGTGGGGAACGATCAACTCAGGCAGAAAAATCAGTCTTCCTTGCCCTTGTTGCGCACCGCACGCTGCAATTCGCGACCGGCGTCGCGCTCGCGCTCGGTGTCGCGCTTGTCGTATTCCTTCTTGCCCTTGCCCAGTGCGATCTCGCACTTGA
Organism: Pseudomonas sp. Sample_10; assembly: GCF_004321495.1. Classification (NCBI taxonomy): domain Bacteria; kingdom Pseudomonadati; phylum Pseudomonadota; class Gammaproteobacteria; order Pseudomonadales; family Pseudomonadaceae; genus Pseudomonas; species Pseudomonas sp. Sample_10. Next base: position 24,261 of record NZ_RCOE01000292.1, on the reverse strand, counting down.
CCATGTGCTTGCTCCAATACCAGGACAGGCACACGCAGGCGTAACCCTTCTGCTGCACAGCGGCGGCGAGCTTCTCCAGCTCGCGTCGGTTGAGCAGCAATTTACGGGTGCGGACCGGATCAGCGATGACGTGGGTGCTGGCCGTCGTCAGGGGCGTAATGTGACTGCCGAGCAGCCAGGCTTCGCCATCCTTGAGCAGCACATAACTGTCAACCAGCTGCAGCTTGCTTGCCCGCAGACTTTTTACTTCCCAGCCGGCCAGGACCAGACCAGCCTCGAACTTATGCTCGATGAAGTAATCGTGTCGCGCCTTTTTGTTCTGCGCGATGGTCCCTGTTGGGTGTTTCTTCTGTTTAGCCATAGGGGCGGCATTATAGGGAGTTGCACGCGAGTCGGCTACGGTGTTGCTACGTGCTTGAGCAGGTTGAGTGAATCCCGGACAATGCGCGCTCTTTTTCGAACGCTTGGGCGTGATAACGATGTCGACAGACAAGGTTTCTGTCCACGGCAGTTGGGCTAGCCGCTGGGTCTTCATACTCGCCGCGACCGGTTCGGCCGTGGGCTTGGGTAGTATCTGGAAATTCCCCTATATGGTTGGCGTCTATGGCGGCGGCGCTTTCGTACTGATGTTCCTGGCCTGTATCGCGCTGATCGGTGTGCCGGTCATGCTCGCAGAAACCCTCATCGGCAGACGCGCCCGGCAGAGTCCGGCCAATGCCCTGAAGGTGCTGGCGCTGGAGGCGGGGCATTCAGCCAAGTGGTCGTGGGGGGCATTCGCCGGGATGATCACGGCGTTGCTGATCCTGTCTTTTTACAGCGTGGTGGGCGGCTGGTCGCTGGACTACATCATCGACATGGGGCGTGGCGACTTCCAGGGCGCGACGCCCGATCAGGTGGGCGCTTACTTCGGCGCGGTGATCGCCGATCCATGGCGGCTGACACTTTGGCACACAGTTTTCATGCTGTTGTCGGCAGTGGTGATTGCCAAGGGTGTGGTTGCCGGGCTTGAGCGCAGCTTGCGGATCATGATGCCCTTGCTGTTCGTGATGGTGATTGTTCTGCTGGGTTACAGCATGACTACCGGGCATTTCATGGAAGGCGTGCATTTCATGTTCGACTTCCATCCGGAAAAAGTCCTCGACGGCTTGCTGCCGGCCATGGGGCACGCATTCTTTTCCCTGAGCGTCGGGGTTGGTTCGATCATGATCTACGGTGCTTATATGCCGAAGAGCTCGTCGATTTCCGGAACCATCGTTGGGGTGGCGCTGCTTGATACCTTTGTTTCCCTGGTGGCTGGTCTGGCGCTGTTTCCGATCGTGTTCGCCGCGGGCCTGAATCCGAGCGAAGGCCCTGGCCTGATGTTTGTCAGCCTGCCATTTGCCTTTGGCAACGTAGCGTTTGGTCAGTTGATGGGCGTAGTGTTCTTCGTTCTGGTCGCGATTGCTGCCTGGAGTTCGGCGATCTCGCTGCTCGAACCGATGGTGGCTTACCTGGTCGAGCGCTCGAAAATCAGTCGCGCCTGGGTCACCTTCTGGCTGGCGTTTACTTGCTGGTTTGTTGGTCTGGGCACAGTGTTTTCCTTCAATATCTGGAAGGAAGCCAAGTTTTTCGTGAACGAAGGCGGGTTGTTCCACCTCTACCAGTGGGGGGCGACAGGCGGCCTCGACTTCTTCGGCGTGATCGATTTCTTCACCTCGCGAATCATGCTGCCACTCGGTGGGTTGTGTTTCGTGGTGTTTGCAGGCTGGGTGATGGGTCGTGACGCGGTGCGTGAAGAGTTGTCGATTCGTAATCCGGCGTTGTTCGCTTTGTCCTTGTTCTTGATGCGCTATGTGGCGCCCATTGGCATTCTCGTAGTGTTTGCCGCCCAGCTCTGGAAGTGACGCTGACATGACGACACACATTTCTCGTTCAGCCCTGCTGCCATATCCGGCGCAAGCGCTTTATGACCTGGTCAACGACGTGGCGCGGTATCCGGAATTCCTCCCATGGTGCTCATCGGCTGAAGTTCTGGAGAGTTCCGCCGAACACATGCGCGCCAGCGTCGGTGTGGCCAAGGGCGGGCTCAGCCAGCATTTCGTGACGCGTAATACCCTGGTCCCCGGTCAGTCGATCGAAATGAACCTTGAAGAAGGGCCGTTCACCCAGTTGCACGGTGTCTGGGTGTTCAAGCCATTGGGCGATAAAGCCTGCAAGATCAGCCTGGACCTGTCGTTTGATTATGCGGGGCCAATTATTCGTGCCACCTTGGGGCCTTTGTTCAACCAGGCGGCCAATACGCTGGTGGATGCATTCTGCCAGCGGGCGAAGCAAATGCATGGTTGAGGTAATGATTGACGTTGAGGTCGTGTACGCCGCTGTAGATCGTCAGGTTCTCATGCCTGTCGCGGTGCCGGAGGGAACGACCATTCGCGCCGCACTGTTGAAATCCGGGATCGGCCAGGTGTTTGCCGAACTGGATCTGGCCGAGTGCCCGGTGGGCATATTCGGCAAGGTGATTGTCGATCCCGATACGCGAGTGGTTCAGTCGGGAGATCGAATCGAGATCTATCGGCCGCTGCTGGCCGATCCCAAGGAAGTTCGGCGACTGCGCGCTGCGAAGGCGGCAGAGGCCAAAGCCAAGAATCAATGAGTGACAAAATGAACAGGCAATAAAAAACCCGGACCAGCCGGGTTTTTTATTGCGTCGCAAATTATTGCGGCGAGGTGTCCAGTGGTTCTGGCGTCGGGACCGGAACGGTTTCTACGCCGTCGACATCCTTTTGAATCTGATCCAGCAACGAACCTGGCTTGACCGGTTTCTCCGGCTTCGGCTTCTCGACGTTTTCTGCCGGAGCGGTGACCGTGGTGCCACTGTCCTTGCCGAGAATCGCTTCATCGCGGCTCACGCCTGGCATGAAATCGCCAGAAAGGCTGACAAGCTGATCATTAGGGTTGAAGATAACGCTAATGCGTTCCTGTTGGCGTTCACCGCCCCCGGGTTGCAGGCTGTACAGGTAATCCCAGCGATCGGCATGGAACGTGTCGGTCAGCAGAGGGTTGCCCATGATAAACCGTACTTGCTTGCGGGTCATTCCCGGGCGTAACTGGTCTATCATGTCCTGCGTGACGACATTGCCCTGCTGGATGTCGATTTTGTAAACCCCGGGGAATGAACAACCGGCGAGTGCGAGCAGTCCCACAAAGGTGAAACTGGTTAGCAAGAGCTTGGTGTTTTGCATCGGTGGGCGACTTCCACTATCTTGGCTGGGACAACGTAAACGCCGATCATACCCGCATTAAGAGAAGCTGCGAAGCAGCATCGCGAGAAAGCTGACCATGGTTGAAAATAGCGAACTACGCAAAGCCGGCCTCAAAGTGACCCTGCCACGGGTCAAGATTCTGCAAATGCTCGATTCCGCCGAGCAACGCCACATGAGCGCTGAAGATGTCTATAAGGCGCTGATGGAGGCTGGCGAGGACGTCGGTCTGGCCACGGTTTACCGTGTACTGACCCAGTTCGAGGCAGCTGGCCTTGTGGTGCGGCACAACTTCGACGGAGGCCATGCGGTCTTCGAACTGGACGACGGCAAGCATCACGACCATATGGTCAACGTCGAAACCAGTGAAGTGATCGAATTCTTCGACGAAGAAATCGAGCGCCTGCAGAAAGCCATCGTCGACAAGTACGGCTTCGAGATGGTTGATCACAATCTGGTGCTGTACGTACGCAAGAAAAAGTAAGCATGTCGCGCGAACCTGGTTCGCGATACGAACGAAGGCGACCTCTGGGTCGCCTTCGTGCTTTCTGCCCGCCTTAAACCTTCGCAGTCACCACCATTTTCTTGGCGTGAGCCAGGGATTCCTTGGTGAGATCGATACCACCCAGCATTCGGGCGACTTCTTCGACTCGATCGTTTTTGCTCAGCTTGGAGACGGCGGTGCGAGTGGCGTCCTCGCCCCGCACTTTGTGCACAAATAGATGTTGGTGCCCCTGCGCAGCCACTTGTGGCAAGTGAGTCACGGTCAGTACCTGTCCGCGCTCGCCAAGTCGACGCAGCAACTGGCCTACAATTTCGGCGGTCGGGCCACCAATGCCTACGTCCACTTCGTCGAACACCAGGGTTGGCACGCGTGATGTTTGTGCGGTAATGACCTGAATCGCCAGGCTGATCCGTGACAGCTCACCGCCAGAGGCCACTTTCGCCAGGGCCTTCAATGGCTGTCCCGGGTTTGCGCTGACCAGCAGTTCTACCTGTTCGAGGCCATTCGGTAAAAGTTCGTTACTGTTGTTGGGGCGAAGCTCGATAGTGAAACGCCCTCCGGGCATGCCCAGGCGCTGGATTTCCTGCTCCACGGCGCTGGCCAGGCTGCTCGATGCCTGGTGGCGCAGATCACTCAGCTCCCGGGCTTTCTCCTGATAATGACGGGCATAGGACGCCAATTCGTCGCTCAGCCGCTCGATGGATTCATCGTTGGCATTCAGGGTTTCGATTTCGTCCAGCAGGCGCTGCTGCATCTCCGCGACCTCGGTGGGCTGGATGCGATGTTTGCGCGCCATGGTGTAGATCGCGTCGAGACGTTCTTCCAGAAACTGAAGGCGGGCCGGGTCGGCATCGAAATTGTCGAGGAAACGGTTTAGCTCGCCCACGGCCTCCTCAACCTGAATCTGTGCACTGGTCAGCAGGCTGCTGGCTTCGCCGAGCGCGCCGATGGAGCTATTCACGCTCGACAGGCGGTTGAGGCTGGCGGTGAGGGCATTCAATACATTGCCGGAATCACTTTCACTGCATTGCTCGACCACCTGCCGGCAGATCCCCAGCAAGGTTTCGGCATTGGTCAGGTTTTTGTGTTCCTGTTCCAGCTGTTCCAGCTCGTTATCACCCAAGCCGAGGTTTTCCAGTTCTTCAAGCTGATAACTGAGCAGTTGGTGGCGGGCGCGTTGCTCATCGCCGGAGTTGGAAAGGCGTTCGAGTTCCTGATGGGTCTGGCGCCAGCGTTGGGCGGCGAGCTGGACCTGGCGGGCGAGATCGGTCGCCCCGGCGTACTCGTCGAGCAGGCGGCGATGGGTGTCGGTCTTGAGCAGGGATTGGTGTTCGTGCTGGCTGTGGATGTCGATCAGCAGTTCGCCCAGCGCCTTGAGGTCGCCGAGCGGGCAGGGCGTACCGTTGATGTAGCCGCGCGAGCGTCCTTCGGCGGTGATCACCCGGCGCAGGATGCACGGGCCGTCGTTCTCGAGATCGCGCTCGGCCAGCCAGGTGCTGGCTTCCGGGATATCAGCCAGGTCGAAGGTGGCGAGGATATCGGCCTTGTCTGCGCCGGGGCGGACCACGCCGCTGTCGGCGCGGTCGCCCAGGGTAAGGCCCAGGGCGTCGAGCATGATCGACTTGCCGGCGCCGGTTTCCCCTGTGATCACGCTCATCCCGCGATCGAGTTCGAGATCGAGATGTTCAACGATGGCGTAGTTGTGTACGGACAGGTGCACCAGCATAAAGGCCGCTCCCAGGCTTTAGGTCTGGTTATTTATACAGTGTTTTGTTTCTGGCTGACAATGCCCTCGCTTAGCTCGTTTCGCTCGATCCGACGAAATCGTTAGCGCAGCAAGGAATACCGATACAAAGCTTTTTGTAGGGTTAATCACGTCTGGCCCCTTGAAGCCGGATTTTGCGGCCCCATATAGCTGGACAGAAGCGCGAGTAGAGCTCGCGGACGATATTGAAAGGAGAATTCTATGGCTGACGAACAGACAGTGGATACGCAAAATCTAGACGCCGATCAGGCTTCTCAAGCTTCGGGTGATGATCTGGCGGCTCGGGTACAAGTGCTCGAAGAGCAGTTGGCCGGCGCACAGGATCAGGCTTTGCGTGTGGCCGCCGATCTGCAGAACGTCCGCCGTCGCGCCGAGCAGGATGTCGAGAAGGCTCACAAGTTCGCGCTGGAAAAGTTCGCCGGTGACCTGCTGCCGATCATCGACAGCCTGGAGCGCGGCCTGGAATTGTCCAGCCCGGATGACGAAAGCATCCGTCCAATGCGCGAAGGCATCGAGCTGACCCTGAAAATGTTCCAGGACACGTTGAAGCGTTATCAGCTGGAAGCCATCGATCCGCATGGCGAACCGTTCAACGCCGTTCTTCATCAGGCGATGGCCATGCAGGAAAGCGCCGATGTCGAGCCGAACAGCGTGCTCAAGGTGTTCCAGAAGGGTTACCAGCTCAATGGCCGCCTGCTGCGCCCGGCAATGGTCGTGGTCAGCAAGGCGCCTGCACCGGTTGCGCCTTCTATTGACGAGCAGGCTTGAAATTAGCCGCAAGGCCCCCATTTAGAAGTCAAGCGTTTAAGTGCTACCGCAGTTAGCCACCACTGCTGCGGCAACCAAATCCAAAAGTTTCGGGAGAGTGAACATGGGCAAAATTATCGGTATCGACCTGGGGACTACCAACTCCTGCGTCTCCGTGCTTGAAAACGGCGTAGCCAAGGTTATTGAAAACGCCGAAGGCGCGCGCACTACGCCGTCGATCATCGCTTACGCCAACGATGGCGAGATTCTGGTCGGCCAGTCCGCCAAGCGTCAGGCAGTGACCAACCCGCACAACACCTTGTACGCGGTAAAACGTCTGATCGGTCGTAAGTTCGACGAAGAAGTCGTGCAGAAAGACATCAAGATGGTTCCGTACAAAATCGCCAAGGCTGACAACGGCGACGCCTGGGTTGAGGTGAACGGCCAGAAAATGGCTCCGCCACAAATCTCGGCTGAAATCCTGAAGAAAATGAAGAAGACCGCCGAAGACTACCTCGGCGAGCCAGTGACCGAAGCGGTGATCACCGTTCCGGCCTACTTCAACGACAGCCAGCGTCAAGCGACCAAAGACGCCGGCCGCATCGCGGGCCTGGACGTAAAACGTATCATCAACGAACCAACCGCGGCTGCTCTGGCTTACGGTATGGACAAGGCCAAGGGCGATCACACCGTGATCGTTTATGACCTGGGTGGCGGTACTTTCGACGTTTCCGTGATTGAAATCGCTGAAGTCGATGGCGAGCACCAGTTCGAAGTGTTGGCCACCAACGGTGACACCTTCCTGGGTGGTGAAGACTTCGACATTCGTCTGATCGACTACCTCGTCGACGAATTCAAGAAAGAAAGCGGCATGAACCTCAAGGGTGATCCGCTGGCCATGCAGCGTCTGAAAGAAGCCGCTGAAAAAGCCAAGATCGAGCTGTCTTCCGCTCAGTCGACCGACGTCAACCTGCCGTACATCACTGCAGATGCCACTGGTCCTAAGCACCTGAACGTGAAGATCTCCCGTGCCAAGCTGGAAGCGCTGGTTGAAGACCTGGTTCAACGCACCATCGAGCCTTGCCGCATCGCGCTGAAAGACTCCGGTATCGACGTTGGCGCGATCAACGACGTGATCCTGGTAGGCGGTCAGACCCGTATGCCGCTGGTTCAGAAGCTGGTGACCGAGTTCTTCGGTAAAGAAGCTCGCAAGGACGTGAACCCGGACGAAGCCGTTGCCATGGGTGCTGCGATTCAGGGCGCCGTTCTGGCTGGTGATGTTAAAGACGTTCTGCTGCTCGACGTCAGCCCGCTGACCCTGGGTATCGAAACCATGGGTGGCGTGATGACCGCGCTGATCGAGAAAAACACCACGATTCCTACCAAGAAATCGCAAGTGTTCTCGACTGCCGACGACAACCAGGGCGCGGTAACCATTCACGTGCTGCAGGGTGAGCGTAAGCAAGCGGCGCAGAACAAGTCCCTGGGCAAGTTCGACCTGGCCGAGATTCCACCAGCACCACGTGGCGTGCCACAAATCGAAGTGACCTTCGACATCGACGCCAACGGCATTCTGCACGTAGGCGCCAAGGACAAGGCCACCGGCAAGACTCAGTCGATCGTGATCAAGGCCAACTCCGGTCTGTCCGACGAAGAGATCGAGCGCATGGTGCGTGATGCCGAAGCTAACGCTGAGGAAGACCGCAAGTTCGAAGAGCTGGCCGCTGCCCGTAACCAGGGCGATGCTCTGGTGCACTCGACGCGCAAAATGGTCGCTGATGCTGGCGACAAGGTGAGCGCTGAAGAGAAGACTGCAATTGAAGCTGCCGTAGTTGCCCTGGAAGCCGCTGTCAAAGGCGACGACAAGGCCGCTATCGAAGCCAAGGTTGAAGAGCTGTCCAAGGTCTCCGCGCCAGTGGCTCAGAAAATGTACGCTGATCAGGCTCAGCCAGCTGAAGGCGCGGCGCCGAAAGACGAACCGGCTGAAAAGGCTGACGACGTTGTCGATGCCGAGTTCGAAGAAGTCAAAGACCACAAGTAAGTTGTTGGTCGCCCGGTTGACTGCCTTCAGGCGGTGACTGGTAGGATGTCGCCGCGCGGGAGCTTGCTCCCGCGTTGGCGTGTCTGGAGTAAGCGAATTTTTACAGCATGCGACAACGCTCGGATGTTGGCGGTATGACCGGAAATGCTCCTGCTTTTCGAGTCGAAAGTACTGCATCGAATCAAAGACCAGGATCGTTGAATTGACGTGAGTTGGGTCCGGGCCTGTATTGGGGCTCAACGAGTTCGGCGGGGCTCAGGAGAGGTTTGCCGAACGTCCTCAAGAGTGCAAATGACTTATGGCAAAGCGTGACTATTACGAAGTATTGGGTGTTGAACGAGGCTCAAGCGAGGCGGACCTGAAAAAGGCCTACCGTCGCCTGGCGATGAAGCACCACCCGGACCGTAATCCCGATGACAAAGCGTCGGAAGAGATGTTCAAGGAGGCCAACGAGGCCTACGAAGTGCTGTCCGACTCCAGCAAGCGCGCGGCGTACGACCAGTACGGCCATGCCGGTGTCGATCCGAGCATGGGCGGCGGCGGCGCCGGTTTCGGCGGTCAGAATTTCTCCGACATCTTTGGCGATGTCTTCAGTGACTTCTTCGGTGGCGGTCGCGGCGGTTCCCGTGGCGGTGCTCAGCGCGGCAGTGATTTGCGCTACACCCTGGAGCTGGACCTGGAAGAAGCGGTGCGCGGCACGACCGTGAATATCCGCGTTCCGACCCTGGTCAACTGCAAGCCATGCGATGGCTCGGGTGCCAAGAAAGGTTCCTCGCCGGTCACTTGCCCGACCTGTGGCGGTATCGGCCAGGTGCGCATGCAGCAAGGCTTCTTCTCGGTGCAGCAGACCTGCCCGCGTTGCCATGGCCAGGGCAAGATCATTTCCGATCCGTGCGATTCCTGCCACGGCGAAGGTCGTGTCGAAGAGTACAAGACCCTGTCGGTGAAAGTGCCGGCCGGTGTCGATACCGGTGACCGCATTCGCCTGTCCGGCGAAGGCGAGGCGGGCGCTCAAGGTGGCCCTACTGGCGACCTTTACGTGGTGATCAATGTGCGTGAGCACTCGATCTTCCAGCGTGATGGCAAGCACCTGTTCTGCGAAGTGCCGATCAGCTTCGTCGACGCGGCGCTGGGTGGCGAGCTGGAAATCCCTACCCTTGATGGTCGGGTCAAGCTGAAGATCCCAGAGGGTACTCAGACCGGCAAGCAGTTCCGTGTTCGTGGCAAGGGTGTTGCGCCTGTGCGTGGCGGTGGTGCCGGTGATCTGATGTGCCGTGTGGCAGTCGAAACCCCGGTCAACCTGAGCCGTCGTCAACGCGAAATGCTCGAAGAGTTCCGCAGTTCCCTGGCTGACGACAACAGCCATTCACCGAAGACCACTGGCTGGTTCGAAGGCGTCAAGCGCTTCTTCGGCGACTTGTAAGGAGACAGGCATGCGACGTATAGCAGTGATGGGCGCCGCCGGGCGCATGGGCAAAACCTTGATCGAAGCCGTGCAGCAAACGCCGGGTGCCGGTTTGACGGCGGCAGTGGATCGCCCGGACAGCACGCTGGTCGGCGCTGATGCTGGTGAGCTGGCTGCGCTGGGGCGGATCGGTGTGCCGTTGTCGGGTGATCTGGATCGTGTTGTCGACGAATTCGACGTGCTGATCGACTTCACTCATCCGACGGTGACCCTGAAAAACCTCGCCTTCTGCCGCAAGCACAACAAGGCGATGATCATTGGCACCACTGGCTTCAGCGTTGAAGAAAAGCAATTGCTGGCGGAAGCGGGCAAGGACATTCCGATCGTCTTTGCGGCCAACTTCAGCGTGGGTGTGAACCTGTGCCTGAAGTTGCTCGACACCGCGGCTCGCGTGCTGGGTGACGATGTCGACATCGAAATCACCGAGGCTCACCACCGGCACAAAGTCGACGCGCCGTCCGGTACGGCGGTGCGCATGGGCGAAGTCATCGCGGATGCCTTGGGTCGTAACCTGAAGGAAGTGGCGGTGTATGGCCGTGAAGGCCAGACCGGTGCGCGCGCTCGCGAAACCATCGGCTTTGCCACTGTGCGCGCTGGCGATATCGTCGGTGATCACACTGTGCTGTTCGCCGCTGAAGGTGAGCGTGTCGAGATTACGCACAAGGCCTCCAGTCGCATGACCTTCGCCAAGGGTGCTGTGCGAGCTGCATTGTGGCTGGATGGGCGCGAGCCTGGTCTTTACGACATGCAAGACGTGCTCGACCTGCGTTAAGATGCACCCGAAATCGGGCTCGTGCACAGCGTTCGAGCCCGGTTTTGTTCCGCCAAGCGACGTCCTGTCGCATTCTCCAGCCTTTAAGGCTCATTGGCGGTAGACCAAAAATGCCTTTTTCTGTAAGCTACAGCTTTAGTGTGTCCACTAAAAGCGCGCAGAATAATTCAGTGAAGAAGCGGGGTGACGTGTCCATACGTCACTCCGCTTTTTTACAACCTGCGATCGCCCTTTCAGGCTTTATTTACGGGAGGTCTTCTTGACTAAGCCAGCCATACTCGCCCTTGCTGATGGCAGCATTTTTCGCGGCGAAGCCATTGGAGCCGACGGTCAAACCGTTGGTGAGGTGGTGTTCAACACCGCAATGACCGGCTATCAGGAAATCCTTACCGATCCTTCCTACGCCCAACAGATCGTTACCCTGACTTACCCGCACATCGGCAACACCGGTACTACTCCGGAAGATGCCGAGTCGAACCGCGTCTGGTCGGCTGGCCTGGTCATTCGCGACCTGCCGCTGGTTGCGAGCAACTGGCGTAACACGATGTCCCTGTCCGACTACCTGAAGGCCAACAACGTTGTGGCCATCGCCGGTATCGACACCCGCCGCCTGACGCGCATCCTGCGTGAAAAAGGCGCGCAGAACGGCTGCATCATGGCCGGTGACAATATTTCCGAAGAAGCCGCTATCGCCGCAGCCCGGGGTTTCCCTGGCCTGAAGGGCATGGACCTGGCAAAAGTCGTCAGCACCAAAGAAAAGTACGAGTGGCGCTCGACTGTCTGGGATCTGAAAACCGACAGCCATGCGACCATCGAAGCTGCCGAGCTGCCGTACCACGTAGTTGCCTACGACTACGGCGTCAAAGTGAACATTCTGCGCATGCTGGTTGAGCGCGGCTGCCGCGTGACCGTGGTGCCTGCTCAGACGCCAGCTGCCGATGTGCTGGCGCTGAAGCCGGACGGCGTGTTCCTGTCCAACGGTCCTGGCGATCCGGAGCCTTGCGACTACGCGATCCAGGCGATCAAGGACGTGCTGGAAACCGAGATCCCGGTCTTCGGTATCTGCCTCGGTCACCAACTGCTGGCCCTGGCCTCCGGCGCCAAGACCCTGAAAATGGGTCACGGCCACCACGGTGCCAACCACCCGGTCCAGGACCTGGATACCGGCGTGGTGATGATCACCAGCCAGAACCACGGCTTTGCGGTAGACGAAGCGACCCTGCCAGCCAACGTTCGCGCGATCCACAAATCGCTGTTCGACGGCACCCTGCAAGGGATCGAGCGTACCGACAAGAGCGCCTTCAGCTTCCAGGGTCACCCGGAAGCCAGCCCTGGCCCGAACGACGTAGCGCCATTGTTCGATCGCTTCATCACTGAGATGTCCAAGCGACGCTGATCGCTCGCCCTGATGCAGCAAAGCCTGAGGGTGGTCCCGAACCGGCGGCCCCCTCAAGGCTTCACAGATTGAACAAGACGGCTTGCCGACTGACCTGCGGATTTGAGTGACAAACCCATGCCAAAACGTACAGACATTAAAAGCATCCTGATTCTCGGCGCTGGCCCGATCGTGATCGGCCAGGCCTGCGAATTCGACTACTCCGGCGCCCAGGCCTGTAAAGCCCTGCGCGAAGAGGGCTACCGCGTCATCCTGGTGAACTCCAACCCGGCTACCATCATGACCGACCCGGCCATGGCCGACGCCACCTACATCGAGCCGATCAAGTGGCAGACCGTTGCCAAGATCATCGAGAAAGAGCGTCCGGACGCGCTGCTGCCGACCATGGGTGGCCAGACCGCTCTGAACTGCGCCCTGGACCTGGAGCGCGAAGGCGTTCTGGAGAAGTTCGGCGTAGAGATGATCGGTGCCAACGCCGACACCATCGACAAGGCTGAAGACCGTTCGCGCTTCGACAAGGCGATGAAATCCATCGGCCTGGCGTGCCCGCGTTCCGGTATCGCCCACAGCATGGAAGAGGCCAACGCGGTCCTCGAGAAGCTCGGCTTCCCGTGCATCATTCGTCCGTCCTTCACCATGGGCGGCACCGGTGGCGGTATCGCTTACAACCGTGAAGAGTTCGAAGAAATCTGTGCCCGTGGTCTGGACCTGTCGCCGACCAAAGAGCTGCTGATCGACGAATCGCTGATCGGCTGGAAAGAATACGAAATGGAGGTTGTCCGCGATAAGAAGGACAACTGCATCATCGTCTGCTCGATCGAAAACTTCGACCCGATGGGCGTGCACACCGGTGACTCGATCACCGTGGCGCCGGCACAGACCCTGACCGACAAGGAATACCAGATCCTGCGTAACGCCTCCCTGGCGGTACTGCGCGAGATCGGTGTGGAAACCGGCGGTTCCAACGTTCAGTTCGGTATCTGCCCGAACACCGGCCGCATGGTCGTGATCGAGATGAACCCGCGAGTATCCCGTTCCTCGGCACTGGCTTCGAAAGCCACCGGTTTCCCTATCGCCAAGGTCGCGGCCAAACTGGCTGTGGGCTACACCCTCGACGAGCTGTCGAACGACATCACCGGCGGCAAGACCCCGGCGTCCTTCGAACCGTCCATCGACTACGTCGTGACCAAGCTGCCACGTTTCGCTTTCGAGAAATTCTCCAAGGCTGACGCGCGCCTGACCACTCAGATGAAGTCGGTGGGTGAAGTCATGGCCATCGGCCGTACCTTCCAGGAGTCCCTGCAGAAAGCCCTGCGCGGTCTGGAAGTCGGCGTGTGCGGTCTGGACGAGAAGGTTGACCTGCGCAACCCGGAAAGCATGAGCATCCTCAAGCGCGAACTGACCGTGCCGGGCGCCGAGCGCATCTGGTACGTGGCGGACGCCATGCGCGCCGGCATGAGTGTTGAAGACATCTTCGGCATGACCATGATCGATCCTTGGTTCCTGGTGCAGATGGAAGATCTGATCAAGGACGAAGAGAAGGTCAAGACCCTGGGCCTGACCAGCATCGACCGTGACCTGATGTTCCGCCTCAAGCGCAAAGGCTTCTCCGACATGCGTCTGGCCAAGCTGCTGGGTGTGACCGAGAAGGCCCTGCGTGCTCACCGTCACAAGCTGGAAATCTTCCCGGTCTACAAGCGCGTCGACACCTGCGCCGCCGAGTTCGCCACCGATACCGCGTACCTGTACTCGACGTACGAAGAAGAGTGCGAAGCCGCGCCGTCGGGTCGCGACAAGATCATGATCCTGGGCGGCGGTCCGAACCGTATCGGCCAGGGCATCGAGTTCGACTACTGCTGCGTACACGCGGCACTGGCCCTGCGCGATGACGGTTACGAGACCATCATGGTCAACTGCAACCCGGAAACCGTTTCCACCGATTACGACACCTCCGATCGCCTGTACTTCGAGCCAGTGACCCTGGAAGACGTGCTGGAAATCGTTCGCGTCGAGAAGCCGAAAGGCGTGATCGTCCAGTACGGCGGCCAGACCCCGCTGAAGCTGGCCCGCGCCCTGGAAGCCGCCGGCGTGCCGATCATCGGCACCAGCCCTGACGCCATCGACCGTGCCGAAGACCGCGAGCGCTTCCAGCAGATGGTCCAGCGCCTGAACCTGCGTCAGCCGCCAAACGCCACCGTGCGCAGCGAAGACGAAGCGATTCGTGCCGCCGCCAAGATCGGTTACCCGCTGGTGGTGCGTCCGTCCTACGTATTGGGCGGCCGTGCGATGGAAATCGTCTACGAAGAAGAAGAACTCAAGCGCTACCTGCGCGAGGCGGTTCAAGTGTCCAACGACAGCCCGGTGCTGCTGGACCACTTCCTCAACTGCGCCATCGAAATGGACGTGGATGCGGTCTGCGACGGCAAAGACGTGGTGATCGGTGCGATCATGCAGCACATCGAACAGGCGGGCGTTCACTCCGGTGACTCCGCGTGCTCGCTGCCGCCGTACTCGCTGCCGGCACACATCCAGGACGAGATGCGCGAGCAGGTCAAGAAAATGGCCCTGGAACTGGGCGTGGTCGGCCTGATGAACGTACAGCTGGCGCTGCAAGGCGAAGACATCTACGTCATCGAAGTCAACCCGCGTGCTTCCCGCACCGTGCCGTTCGTGTCCAAGTGCATCGGTGTTTCCCTGGCGATGATCGCAGCACGCGTGATGGCCGGTAAAACCCTGCAAGAACTGGGTTTCACCAAGGAAATCATTCCGAACTTCTACAGCGTGAAAGAGGCGGTGTTCCCGTTCGCCAAATTCCCAGGGGTTGACCCGATCCTCGGCCCTGAGATGAAGTCGACCGGCGAAGTGATGGGCGTGGGCGATACCTTTGGTGAGGCGTTCGCCAAAGCCCAGATGGGTGCCAGCGAAGTGCTGCCGACCGGCGGTACTGCGTTCATCAGCGTGCGTGACGACGACAAGCCACTGGTTGCGGGCGTGGCCCGTGATCTGATCAACTTGGGCTTCGAAGTGGTCGCCACTGCCGGTACTGCCAAGCTGATTGAAGCCGCAGGCCTGAAGGTGCGCCGCGTGAACAAGGTGACCGAGGGTCGTCCGCACGTGGTCGACATGATCAAGAATGACGAAGTCACGCTGATCATCAACACCACCGAAGGTCGTCAGTCGATCGCTGACTCCTATTCCATTCGTCGCAATGCCCTGCAGCACAAGATTTACTGCACCACCACCATTGCTGCTGGCGAAGCTATTTGCGAAGCGCTGAAGTTCGGTCCCGAAAAGACCGTGCGCCGCTTGCAGGATCTACACGCAGGATTGAAGGCATGAGCATAACGAAGTACCCAATGACCGTTCAGGGCGCTCGCGCCCTGGAAGAAGAACATGCTCACCTGACCAAGGTCGTTCGTCCGAAGCTCAGCCAGGACATCGGTACGGCCCGCGAGTTGGGTGATTTGAAGGAAAACGCCGAATACCATGCTGCCCGCGAGCAGCAGGGTATGGTCGAGGCGCGGATACGTGACATTGAAGGCCGGATTCAGAACCAGGTCATCATCGATGTCACGACCATTCCTCACACCGGCAAGGTCATCTTCGGCACCACCGTTGAAATCGCCAACGTCGAGACTGATGAAAGCGTCACTTACCACATCGTGGGTGAGGATGAGGCTGACTTCAAACTCGGCAAGATTTCTGTCGGCTCGCCCTTGGCCCGTGCCTTGATCGGCAAGGAAGAGGGCGATGTGGTCGCGGTGAAAACGCCAAGCGGCGTTATCGAGTACGAGATTGTCGAAGTTCGCCACATCTAATAAAGGCAAGCGCCCGCTCCGTGCGGGCGCCATGCTTTGGCAGTTGACCCAGATGTTGTGGGTCGGTGGCTTGTGGCTGTTGCACATCGGTCTGCTGCCGGTGCTGGACCGTATAGGTCTGGCGCCGCTGCTGATCGACGAAATCGCAGGCATGCTGAATGCGCTGATGATCGGCTTTGCCGCAGCGTGTGTGATTTTTCAGGCTCTGGTGCTGATTCAGGCCGAGGGTCTTTTCAGTCTCTGGCTTGATATTCGTGGGCAACTGCTGTTGATGGCGCTATATGCGTGTGCGATGTTCATCGCTGTGCGTATCGGTTGGCCGGATGCGATCCGTTGGCAGGCGTTCAGCTATCTGGTGTTGGGCTTTTCCGGGCTGGTCCTGGTATTGCAGCCGGTGCCGGGATGGAGTGGCAGGGTGCGCGAAGCACACCCGTGACCCTTGTCATCACTTGAAGCGATGAACGTTCGACAGCTGCTTGTTGACGCTGAAGTTCTTGCGGTAAATCAGCGCCATCTTGCCGATGACCTGAACCAGATCCGCTTTGCCGACCTTGCACAGTTCAGCAATGGACGCCAGACGCGATTCGCGATCGAGGATATTGAGCTTGATCTTGATCAGTTCGTGATCCGCCAGTGCGCGTTCAAGCTCGGCTAATACACCTTCAGTCAAACCGTTGTCTGCCACAATCAGAACTGGTTTCAGATGGTGGCCAATGGATTTGTATTGTTTCTTCTGCTCTTGAGTGAGCGGCATAATCTGACCCTTTCGTCTGGATTCTGTAAAATGGCGGCCATTTTACCCGAGGGCTCGTGGATCCGCCCAATTAATCACGACCCTTATCAACGAGGTGCCCAATGGCGCGTTCCAAGACAAGCCTTGGTTGGCTGAAAAGACATGTCAACGATCCCTATGTGAAGCAGGCGCAGAAGGATGGCTACCGCTCGCGTGCGAGTTACAAACTTCTGGAGATCCAGGAGAAATACAAGCTGATCCGCCCTGGCATGAGCGTTGTCGACCTGGGCGCGGCGCCCGGTGGCTGGTCGCAGGTCACCAGCCGGCTGATTGGTGGCCAGGGGCGTCTGATCGCCTCGGATATTCTGGAAATGGACAGCATTCCGGATGTGACCTTCATCCAGGGTGACTTCACCCAGGACGAAGTGCTTGCCCGGATCCTTGAGGCCGTCGGTAATTCGCAGGTGGACCTTGTGATTTCCGATATGGCCCCCAATATGAGTGGTACGCCCGAAGTGGATATGCCCAAGGCCATGTTTCTTTGTGAGCTGGCTCTTGATCTGGCGGAGCGGATACTCAAGCCCGGTGGTAATTTCGTGATCAAGATTTTTCAGGGTGAAGGGTTCGATTCTTATCTGAAGGATGCTCGCAAGAAATTCGACAAGATCCAGATGATCAAGCCAGACTCTTCCCGCGGCAGTTCCCGCGAGCAATACATGTTGGCTTGGGGTTACTGCGGGCGTAGTGAGTAAAACGAGGTTTTTTCGCGGGGTGATAGGTTTTTCGTATTTCGCCCCGAGCGCTTTAGCGAATATTGTGTAGAAAGTGTTTCACAAAGGGTTACAGACGGCGCCTGCCAGAGTCGTAGGTAATGTAGTAAGTTAGGCCGGTGAATATCATGCGAAGCGCGCGCCACCAGCGGCGCTTGCTTCAGAGGGTAGTTAATTGAACGATATGGCAAAGAATCTGATCCTGTGGTTGATCATCGCGGCAGTCCTGGTGACGGTGATGAACAACTTCTCCAGCCCTAACGAGCCGCAGACCCTCAACTATTCCGACTTCATCCAGCAGGTCAAGGATGGCAAGGTCGAGCGCGTAGCCGTTGATGGCTACGTCATCACCGGCAAACGCACCGATGGCGACAGCTTCAAGACCATTCGTCCGGCAATTCAGGACAACGGTCTGATCGGCGACCTGGTGGATAACCATGTTGTAGTCGAAGGCAAGCAGCCGGAACAGCAAAGCATCTGGACCCAGCTCCTGGTCGCCAGCTTCCCGATCCTCGTGATCATCGCCGTGTTCATGTTCTTCATGCGGCAGATGCAGGGCGGTGCCGGTGGCAAGGGCGGGCCGATGAGCTTCGGCAAGAGCAAGGCGCGCCTGCTCTCCGAAGATCAGGTGAAAACCACGCTGGCTGACGTTGCCGGTTGCGACGAAGCCAAGGAAGAAGTGGGCGAGCTCGTCGAGTTCCTGCGTGATCCGGGCAAGTTCCAGCGCCTGGGTGGTCGTATTCCTCGCGGCGTGCTGATGGTCGGTCCTCCGGGTACCGGTAAAACCTTGCTGGCCAAGGCGATTGCCGGTGAAGCCAAAGTGCCGTTCTTCACCATTTCCGGTTCCGACTTCGTCGAAATGTTCGTCGGTGTTGGTGCCAGCCGCGTTCGCGATATGTTCGAACAGGCCAAGAAGCACGCGCCATGCATCATCTTCATCGACGAAATCGACGCCGTCGGTCGTCACCGTGGTGCCGGCATGGGCGGTGGTCATGACGAGCGCGAGCAGACTCTCAACCAGTTGCTGGTAGAGATGGACGGCTTCGAAATGAATGACGGCATCATCGTGATTGCCGCAACCAACCGTCCAGATGTACTCGACCCTGCGCTGCTGCGTCCGGGCCGTTTCGACCGTCAGGTTGTGGTTGGTCTGCCGGATATCCGTGGTCGTGAGCAGATTCTTAAGGTCCACATGCGCAAAGTGCCGATGGGTGACGACGTCGCCCCGGCGGTGATCGCTCGTGGCACGCCTGGTTTCTCCGGTGCTGACCTGGCCAACCTGGTCAACGAAGCGTCGTTGTTCGCTGCCCGGGCCGGCAAGCGCATCGTCGAGATGAAAGAGTTCGAACTGGCCAAAGACAAGATCATGATGGGTGCCGAGCGCAAATCCATGGTCATGTCCGAGAAAGAAAAGCAGAACACCGCTTATCACGAAGCCGGCCACGCCATCGTTGGTCGCGTCGTGCCTGAGCATGATCCGGTCTACAAGGTCTCGATTATCCCGCGCGGTCGTGCGCTGGGTGTGACCATGTTCCTTCCGGAAGAAGATCGCTACAGCCTGTCCAAGCGCGCGCTCATCAGCCAGATCTGCTCGCTCTACGGCGGCCGTATCGCTGAAGAAATGACCCTGGGCTTCGATGGCGTCACCACGGGTGCCTCCAATGACATCATGCGCGCCAGCCAGATTGCGCGAAACATGGTGACCAAGTGGGGTCTTTCCGAGAAGCTCGGTCCATTGATGTACGCCGAAGAAGAGGGTGAAGTGTTCCTCGGTCGCGGTGGTGGTGGTCAGAGTGCCAGCTTCTCCGGTGAGACAGCCAAACTGATCGACTCCGAGGTGCGCAGCATCATTGACCAGTGCTACGGTACGGCCAAGCAGATCCTTACGGATAACCGTGACAAGCTCGATGCCATGGCCGATGCACTGATGAAGTATGAAACGATTGATGCCGAGCAGATCGACGACATCATGGCCGGTCGTACACCTCGCGAACCGCGGGACTGGTCTGGTGGCACCGGTGCATCCGGCACGCCTCCAGCAGTACAGGGCGAGCGTCCGGAAACACCTATCGGCGGTCCGGCTGCTGACGTTTAAGGTTTGAAATGACTTCTGTTCAGTCCTCGACCCGGTTGCCTTGCGGCAACCGGGTTCTTGATTTGGCCCAGACGCATGTCATGGGTATTCTCAATGTCACCCCTGATTCGTTCTCCGATGGCGGCCAGTACAGCCAGCTCGATGCGGCCTTGCGCCATGCCGAGGCGATGGTGGCTGCTGGCGCGACGCTTATTGATGTCGGTGGTGAATCGACCCGGCCGGGCGCCAGGGCGGTTTCGCCGCTGGAGGAGCTGGAACGTGTAGCGCCGGTCGTCGAGCGGATTCATCGCGAGCTTGATGTGATTATCTCGGTTGACACCTCGACTCCCGCCGTCATGCGTGAAACCGCGCGACTGGGAGCCGGCTTGATCAACGATGTACGCTCGTTGCGTCGCGATGGTGCCCTGGATGCAGCCGCTGCGACCGGCTTGCCCGTGTGTCTGATGCATATGCTCGGTGAGCCGGGCGACATGCAGGACAATCCGCACTACCTGGACGTCACGAGAGAAGTGGGCGAGTTTCTCGCCGAGCGGATGGTCCAGTGTGAGGCGGCGGGCATAGCCAGCGATAAGATCATTCTCGATCCTGGCTTTGGCTTCGCAAAGACCTTGCAGCACAACCTGAGCTTGTTCAAACATATGGATACCTTGCATGCCTTGGGGCGCCCCCTGTTGGTTGGGGTTTCGCGAAAAAGCATGATAGGGCAGGCGTTGAATCGTCCGGTAGGTGAGCGCCTGTATGGCGGTCTTGCCCTCGCGGCGCTGGCTTCACATAAAGGTGCGCGTATATTGCGCGTCCACGATGTAGCCGAAACAGTCGATGTGGTGAGGATGATCGCCGCAGTGGAATCAGCCGAATAAGAATGATGGAGCGTTTATGAGTAGGAAATATTTTGGTACTGACGGCATTCGTGGTCGAGTCGGTGAATACCCGATTACTCCTGACTTCATGCTCAAGCTCGGCTGGGCCGCGGGAATGGCGTTCCGCAAGATGGGCGCTTGCAAGGTGCTGGTCGGCAAGGACACCCGGATCTCAGGGTACATGTTTGAGTCGGCACTAGAGGCGGGCCTGACTTCTGCGGGCGCCGATGTGATGCTTCTGGGGCCGATGCCGACTCCCGCTATCGCTTACTTGACGCGTACGTTCCATGCAGAAGCCGGTATCGTGATCAGTGCATCGCACAATCCTCATGACGACAACGGCATCAAGTTTTTCTCCGGCAAAGGCACCAAGTTGCCGGATGAAGTTGAGCAGATGATCGAAGAACTGCTGGACACGCCCATGACAGTGGTTGAGTCGAGCAAGATCGGCAAGGTCACGCGCATCAACGACGCCTCGGGTCGTTATATCGAGTTCTGCAAGAGCAGTGTGCCTACGGGGACCAGTTTTGCAGGGCTGAAAATCGTTCTCGACTGTGCCCATGGTGCGACTTACAAAGTGGCGCCGAGCGTGTTTCGCGAACTGGGCGCAGATGTCGTCGTCCTGTCTGCGCAACCCAACGGCTTGAACATCAATGAAAATTGCGGTTCGACCCACATGGGGCAGTTGCAGGCTGCTGTGCTGGCTGAGCACGCCGACTTGGGAATTGCATTCGATGGTGATGGTGACCGTGTTTTGATGGTCGATCACACCGGCACTGTCGTCGATGGTGACGAGCTGCTTTACATTATCGCCCGCGACCTGCATGAGCGTGACAAGCTTCAGGGTGGAGTGGTCGGGACGTTGATGAGTAATCTGGGGCTGGAATTGGCCCTGGCGGACCTGGCGATTCCATTTGTACGTGCCAACGTCGGCGATCGATATGTAATCGCTGATCTGCTGGAGCGCAATTGGTTGGTTGGCGGCGAGAACTCGGGCCATATCGTTTGCTTCAGTCACACCACTACGGGTGATGCGATCATCGCCGCGCTGCAGGTTCTGATGGCGCTCAAGACTCGCTCCGAGAGTCTGGCGCAGTCGCGTCAAGCGCTGCGCAAGTGCCCTCAAGTGTTGATCAATGTGCGGTTTGGTGGAGGAGCTAGCCCGCTTGATCATCCTTCGGTGAAGCAGGCAAGCGAACGCGTCACAAGCGCTATGGCCGGGAGAGGCCGTGTGCTGTTGCGCAAGTCGGGAACAGAGCCTTTGGTGCGCGTCATGGTCGAAGGCGAAGACGAAACGCAGGTTCGTGGTTACGCCGAAGAGCTGGCAAAACTGGTAAGTGAAGTTTCTGCCTGAATTCGGCTTGCCAGCCTTGATTGTGTTGGGTAACATCTGCGCCCACTTTGACCGACGAGGTACAGCATGCGTCGCCCTATGGTAGCTGGTAACTGGAAGATGCACGGTACCCGCGCCAGCGTCGCTGAGCTGATCAACGGCCTTCGTGACTTGGCCTTGCCGAGCGGTGTTGATGTAGCGGTATTCCCGCCTTTGTTGCATGTCAGCCAAGTGGTTGATGGCTTGAAAGGAAAGTCGATTTCGATCGGCGCGCAGAATTCTGCAGTGGAATCCGGGCAAGGTGCACTGACCGGCGAGGTCTCGCCAAGTCAGTTGGTGGATGCAGGTTGTTCCCTGGTGCTTGTCGGGCACTCCGAGCGTCGCCAGATTATGGGCGAGCAGGACGCAACGCTGATCCGCAAGTTCGCAGCGGCACAGGCAAGCGGCTTGATTCCGGTGTTGTGTGTAGGGGAGACCCTCGAGCAGCGCGAAGCGGGGAAGACCGTTGAGGTTGTCTCGCGTCAGCTGAGCAGCATCATCGACGAGCTGGGTGTCGGTGTTTTTGCAAGCGCAGTAATTGCTTACGAGCCGGTCTGGGCCATTGGTACCGGGCTGACTGCTTCGCCGCAACAGGCGCAGGATGTGCATGCAGCCATTCGTGCCCAGTTGGCGGCAGAAAATTCTGAAGTCGCACAAGGTGTGCGGCTTCTATACGGCGGCAGCGTGAAGGCGGCCAATGCGGTCGAACTGTTCGGCATGCCGGATATCGATGGAGGCCTCATTGGTGGGGCTTCCCTGAATGCAGATGAGTTCGGTGCGATTTGTCGCGCCGCGGGAAACTGAAAAAATGCTGGAAACAGTCGTAGTCGTTTTTCATCTGCTGGGTGCATTGGGCGTAGTTGCTCTCGTATTGCTGCAGCAGGGTAAAGGTGCGGATGCTGGCGCGTCTTTCGGAGCAGGTGCTTCAAATACTGTGTTCGGAAGCCAAGGTTCCTCTACCTTTCTTAGTAAGTTTACTGCTATACTTGCCGCAGGTTTTTTCATAACCAGCTTGGGGTTAGGTTACTTTGCTAAAGAGAAGGCTCACCAGCTGACTCAAGTAGGTCTCCCAAACCCGGCGGTACTGGAAGTTCCAAAGCAACAACCGGCTTCTGATGATGTCCCGGTGCTTCAAGAGCAAAAGTCGGCTACTCCAGCGACTGACGTGCCTCCAGCTCAAGAGCAGAAGTAAGAAGAGTTTCAAACGTAGTATTGCCGAGGTGGTGGAATTGGTAGACACGCAACCTTGAGGTGGTTGTGCCCATAGGGTGTAGGGGTTCGAGTCCCCTTCTCGGTACCAATTAGTCAGGAGAGCCCGCAGTTGCGGGCTTTCTTGCAGGTGGAAGGTTACATTGACCCTGTAGGGGATCGGTCGTATACTTCCGCCCCAGCTTTGTCGCGGGGTGGAGCAGTCTGGTAGCTCGTCGGGCTCATAACCCGAAGGTCGTCGGTTCAAATCCGGCCCCCGCAACCAGTTTAAGGAGCCCCTTTTAAGGGGCTTTTTGTTAGCTGGACACTTTCAACGCCGCTGTTCGACGGCGTTTCAAGGATGGGCGTTTCGCCCATTTTTTTATTTTGCATAGCATGCACATACATGCACTAGGGGGTTCAGGTGTCGAGCAAGCTAGAAGAGTTGCAGGCCTTGCTGGCCCCGGTGGTCGTGGCCCTAGGCTATGAATGCTGGGGTATTGAGTTTTCGGCCCAGGGTCGCCACTCAATGTTGCGCGTTTATATCGATAAAGAGGGTGGCGTGCTGGTGGACGATTGCGCCATTGTCAGCCGTCAAATCAGCGGTGTGCTGGATGTTGAAGATCCAATCTCCGTTGAATACACCCTTGAAGTTTCCTCGCCTGGCATGGAACGCCCACTGTTCACTCTTGAGCAGTTTGCAAAATTTGCCGGTGAACAAGTGAAGATCAAGCTGCGCTCGCCTTTTGAAGGTCGACGCAACTTTCAGGGCCTTCTGCGCGGTGTAGAAGAGCAGGACGTCGTGGTGCAGGTTGAAGACCATGAGTTCCTGTTGCCGATCGATATGATCGACAAGGCCAACATTATTCCCAGTTTTGACTGAGACGCGGATCCCGCGGATCCAATGGCTTGCGAAAGGCGAGGCGTACGATGAGCAAAGAAGTACTGCTGGTTGTTGAGTCGGTATCCAACGAAAAGGGTGTACCGGCAAACGTAATTTTTGAAGCGCTGGAGCTGGCCTTGGCCACTGCTACCAAAAAGCGTTTCGAGGACGAAGTTGATCTGCGTGTGGAAATCAATCGCCACACCGGTGCTTATGAGACTTTCCGTCGCTGGACGGTCGTCGAAGAAGCAGACCTGGACGATCCGGCCATTGAAACCTGGCCGAGCAAGGTTGCAGAGACGCATCCTGGTGCCAAGGTCGGTGACGTCGTAGAAGAAAAAATCGAGTCCATCGAATTTGGTCGCATCGCTGCACAGACTGCCAAGCAAGTCATCGTGCAGAAGGTTCGCGAAGCCGAACGCGCTCAGGTTGTTGACGCTTACCGCGAACGCCTGGGTGAAATCATCTCCGGCACCGTGAAGAAAGTGACCCGCGACAACGTGATCGTCGACCTGGGTAACAACGCCGAAGCGTTGCTGGCCCGCGAAGACATCATCTCTCGCGAAACCTTCCGGGTTGGCGTGCGTCTGCGTGCGCTGCTCAAGGAAATCC